>JAQIBN010000167.1 GCA_027859095.1 Spirochaetia bacterium
ATCCAGATCAGCAAGCGGAATATTTGCTCAATACAGTTTACATAACGCTCAGCTTCCCCCCCGCCCACTGGCAAAACAATCAAACCAAGCCCATCCACCAAATCAAATCCCAGAGGCAAGACCTCCTTTAGTAAATCCCCGGAAACAATCGATAACGCACGCGCTTTGCATAATCACCATAACCCGGCAACTCTTCCTGCAGAGTCCGATCTTCCAGTGAGGTTCTGATCACCGTTATGATCAACGCAAGCACTGCCGGAATAAGTGTCCACACCGAGCCTAAGGCCAGCACAATGCCAAACAGTGGCAGAACACTCCCGGCATAACCCGGATGCCGCACAATCCGGTATGGACCACTGTCACACACCACATGCCCCCGATCCGCCTGAATACGCACTACGCCGGAGAAAAAGCGGTTCTCCAGCAATGCCCACACACCGAAAGAGTATCCCAAAGAGACCAGGATGAAGCCGAGTACGCTAAGCCATAAGGGAAATAAGGGTGACCAGGCATAGTGGTGATCCAGCCCTGCAACAATTACAAGTGGGAAAACCAGACTCAGAGCCATTAGCGGAGCAAGCACCTTGTCCCAGGATTTCGCGCTTTGGATCTTCTTTATATCTTGTCGTTCGGCCATCAAGCCCGGATGCCGCAGTTCCGCCCAAATGCGCCCCCCTGTGCCGGCAATAAAGAACACAAGTGAATAGACCCAGGCCTGCCACCAGGCGAAGTCCCCTCCGCATAGCAAAAGAAGCAGGGGTACTAAGAGATACACCATAACTAATCTGATCCACTGGCGAAGTGACACTGTTTTAACCTTTTCCGAAGACATACCATTCCTCCAAATCATGTGATTTTTAATGAAAGCCCAACTATTGAGTATACTGAAAATAAGCAGGATAGCTTTGGTATAATGCTGACTTTTTGTTGAATGTCTACTTTATTTCCATAATATACAGGAATTATTTCTTGTATATTTTAATACGATTAACACTTATCAGCAATAATATTATTTAATTACAGAATTTTATCGAATTCTTGCCTCAATTCTTTTCCAAAAGCGTTATGGATTGTAGGGGCGCGACAGCGGTTTGTATTTATTGTAGGGACAGGTCGCGACCTGTCTCTACAACAAATACAAACGGAACCCCCGGAAAGCCAGGTCCCTTTGTATGGGCGAATTCCATATTCGTCCATACAAAGGGAAACGCCCGGTATATTAAATAATTATATATAATCATTACGGTACCGGGTGGTTTACATTTAACAATTAAAGAAATTTTACTTAACCCCTCCAAATGTAAGCCCGCTGATATAGTACTTCTGCAGCAACAGCGATAAAAGGATTACCGGGAATATCGCTATAACTCCCATGGCAGCCATATAAGTCCATCCCTGCTGAAGTATTCCGTATGTACTCAGCATGCCAAGAGGCAGAGTCGTAGTATCCGGAGATGTAAGTGTTAAAGCAAATAAAAAGTCATTCCAGGAAAAGATGAATGCAAAAAGAGCAGAAGTTACAAGACCGGGTTTACTTAATGGAACTGCTATATATAAAAAGGCCTGCACCGGATTACATCCGTCAATACGACCGGAATCCTCCAGATCTGAAGGTATGGATTCAAAAATCCCACTCATGAGCCAAAAGGTAAACGCAGCATTGTAAACTGTGTCAATTAAAATTACAGCAGTTCTTGTTCCAAGGAGACCAAAGTTCTGCATTATTAAACGAAAGGGCATAACAAGAACAATTGTTGGTAATGCCCTTGTCAGAAGTATCATTATTAGTAAGAGTTTTTTACCTCTAAAATTAATTCTTGAGAATGCATAACCAGCAGGAACACCTATAATAAGGGAAAGAATCATTGTACCTATAGATATTATTAAACTATTTGCAATCCAGCTGTTTATAGACATTTGAGTAAAAACATATTTAAAATTATCGATAATAAAAGCAGAAAATAATTTTGGAGGCAATTTGAACATTGCAATACGCTGAGATAAAGAAGTTGAAAGAATCCAAACAACAGGCAGAGCAATAAATGCAAGAATAATTAAAATCAAAAATATTCTGAAAATATTAATAGTTGATTGTAAAGTACCATTTCTACCGACGATAGCCATATTATAACTTCTCCTTTTGATAGATGAATTTGATAAAAAATATTCCTATAATTACACCAATAATCAAAAGAACATTAGATAGAGCAGCAGCATAACCTATCCTTAGCTGATTCATTCCAACTTCATAAATTCTTAAATTTGCAACTGTAGTGGATGTACCAGGTCCACCCCCTGTAATAGCCCAGATAATATCAAATACTTTCAGGGCGTCCAGAGATCTGATAAGAAGTGCAACTAATAAGGTTGGTCTTAAAAGAGGAAGTGTAATTTTGAAAAATATGGGAACCTCTCCAGCTCCATCAATTCTTGCAGCTTCATATGGTTCTGTTGGAAGACTCTTAAGACCGGCAAGGATAATTATTACCATAAGGGGAGTCCATTCCCAAATATCAACAACAACAATAGACCCAAGAGCCAATGACCTCTCTACAATTAATCCTCTGCCTATATCTATACCAAATTTTCTTAAATAATAAGTTATCATTCCCAAATCGGGATGATACAGGGATTTCCATACCAAACCGGCAACCAAAGGAGTAAACACTGTCGGGATTAGAATGAAAGTCCTTATAATTTCCATTACTCGATTTTCATGATTTAATAGAAATGCTATAAGCATTCCAAAAACAACTTCTACCGATACAGCAGAAAATACAAATATTAAAGTAGTAACTAAGGAATTTAAAAACTGAGTATCAGCGAGCATTTCTCTGTAATTCGATACACCGTTATAAATAGGGGTGCGCCCAAGTTTCAGTTCAAAAAAACCAATAAAAATATTGTATATAACCGGATAAAGGAAAAAAACAACCATATATACTGTGATGGGTACAAGAAACCACATCAGAGTACTTTTCTTTTTATCGATCGATAATATTCCGCTTATAGTCATTCAATCTCCCCTAAAAAGGCCGGATGAAAAACATCCGGCCACAAAATATGCTACATTCAGCTTATAATTACAGGTAAACCTTATTTCATAAAGGCTTTAATATCTGCAGCTGCAAGATCAAGAGCTTCTTTAACTCCAAGTTCATGTGTAATAGCCTGATTAATTCTTAATCCAAGAACGTCCTGTATTTGACTGTATTCTGGAACTCTTGGACGGTAATCGCCATCTCCATTCTGAAAAACTGTAAGAACATCAGCTAACCATGGCATTTCTGAATTAAGTTCAGGATCAGTAAGTGTAGAAAGCCTTATTGGAGCACCATTATTTCTTGTCCAGTCTTTTTGAGCTTGTTTACTGGTTACATATTTAATAAATTCCCAGGAAATTTCAGCGTTTTCTTCTGAAGAATCTGCATTAATAGAAACTCCCCAGCCACCAACACCATAACCGGCATCTGCACCGGAAACTTTAGGAGGAACAGCCATACCTGTTTTTCCTGCTACCATCGAGATTGATTCATCCTCATATCCAGCTCTTGCAATACTCCAGGATGACTGTGATACTGTCTGACCTGTTCTGTATGAAGTTTCCCTGCTGTCCCACCAATAACCGATGGCACCGGCAGGAGCCCATTTATCAAACATTTCTACAAAAAATTCCAATGATTCAACACATTCTGCACTATTTACAGTTACCTCTCCTGCAGAGTTGAATATCTGACCACCGAAGCCTCTCATATATTCCATCCAGTCCTGAGCAACAGCCGGGCCTCTTGCACCACAGGCTACAAGACCATACATATTTTCATCTGGTCGTGTAAAAAAAGCGGAGATATCACTAAGTTGCTTAAAAGTTTCAGCAGGAGCCAGATCATATCCATACTTTGCTTTAAATGCAGCTTTTTCACCTGAATCTTCAAATAAATCTTTTCGATAGATCATACTATTTGCATATGCAGATAAAGGATAACCAATCTGTTTACCATTCCAGTCACCCATTACCCAGAGGATTGGCAAAATATCATCATAATCAATTTCTGCCTTATCTCTGTTTATCCATGCAGTCAGGTCCTTTGTCCAGCCTTCCTGTTCGAACTGGCCGGTCCATACAATATCCATTGTTGCAAGATCATATTCAGCAGATCCAGTTGCAAAATCCTGAGTTATTTTCTGCATCAATTCAACATAACCAAGAATATCGATACGCACATCCGCACCGGTTTCCATCATAAACTCTTTGCTGAAAACTTTTAGTTGATCAGCAAACTGTTCCGCTGCTACTGCAAAGTGGATGACAGCACCTTCATAAGGCAGGGCCTTCTCCATAACAGGAGCTTCAGCTGCCTCTTCTGTTTTCCCACCTGCAAAAGCCATCACACAAATAAGAAGCATGATTGAAACGAATAACAAACCTTTACTCTTTCTCATTTTCCTCTCCTATAATATTTTTTCTATCCTGAAGTCCAATACTCAAGTACAGCCGGGATAGGGTCTAAAAATTTATTGCAACCCGGAATGTATCCGGATCAATAGCACTTTCCATAGCCTTCTGTGCATCACTAATATTCCATTCTTCCGTCAGGAACTCTTTGACATCTATCAAATTGTTGGAAAGAAGCCTGGATGCAGTATAGAAATCAACAATTGAAGGGCTGTAAGATCCGGTAATAACATATTCTCCATAATGAATTGCATTTGGATCGATTGAAATAGGATCGTTGGGGTGAAATGAACCGTAATACACAATGGTTCCCATTTTCTTTAAAAATTTAACCGCAGCCTCTGCTATGAAAGACTTAGCTGCAGTAAAAAATATATATTCAGCCCCAAGGCCGTCTGTAATATCCTTAACAATTAATTCTGCATTATCATTTATTGGGTCAACAGTAAAATGAGCTCCCGCTTTTTCTGCAATTTTCCTTCTATCCTCTCTGGGTTCAATTACTATTACCCTGCAACCCCGTAAAAGAGATAGTTTCAGATGAAGCATTCCCATTATTCCTGCACCAATAACCACAACAGTCTCTCCGAAATCCGGATTTACTCTTTTAAGACTGTGGACACAACATGCAAGGGGTTCAGTAAATGCAGCATGGGTATAGGGTATTTTATCGGAAACCAAAAATACTTTTCCAACATCCATAGCTATAAATTCTGCAAGTCCGCCACTTGAGCCAATATTACTATAAACTCTTTTTTCAGGTGTTCCACTGCAAAGATTATTAAAACCCTGATAACAAAAGGAACAATGACCACAGTCATCAAGGGTTTTGAATACAACCCTGTCCCCTACTTTAAATGTTGTAATTGTTTCATCTGGTATTGAAATTATTTCCCCAGCAGCCTCGTGACCGGGAATAAATGGAAGTGTCATACTGGATTCACCGGAAAAGATCCTTTGCTCCCAGGTGCATAAGAGACAACTGTGTATTTTAATAAGAACCTGTCCATGTCTGGCAACAGGTGCTTCAACTTCGACTATTTCCACCTCTTTTTTATTTGTTACAGCTACAGCTTTCATAGATTCATACCTACCTCTGAAGCAGTTTTGCCGTTGTGAACCAGTTCCACAAATGCAGCAGTTAATGCACCCGGATCCGGGTGTTTCCAAACGTTTCTACCAACAGCAACACCACTGGCACCAGCTTCCATTGCTTTCTCAATAACAACAAACAGATCATTTAGATTCTTTACTTTAGCCCCGCCAAGTACGATAACGGGCTTGAAGCAGCCCTCAACTATAGTTCTGAATTCTTTGACTGTACCTACAAAACTGGTTTTAATAATATCCGCACCAAGTTCAGCTCCAATCCTTGCAGCCAGGCGAATAGTTTCTACATTTTTTTCTGGTTTCGGGGAGAAAGCTCCTGGCAGCATTTCGGCAAGTAAGGGCATACCCCAGCTGTGGGCTTCTGCTGCAAGCTCGGAAATAGTTGTCAGGGTATCAATTTCATTGGGAGCACCTGGAAAACCCATACAGGCCAGGCAGTCCGCACCGTTTCTAACAGCATCTTCGGGATCAAGTATCCGGTTTCCAGTCTGAAAAGATGATAACTCGGAATTACCTCCATCCATTCTAAGAATTAATCCGGTTCCCTTTAATTCTTCAACATAATTTCTTGCCATACCGTATCCGCAAAGTACGGCATCTGCACCGCCCTTTACGATAGAAGAAAGAATACCTGATGTATCATTAAGTCCAGGCAGTACATTCATACTTAATCCATGATCCAATGCCACTATTACAGATTTCTTATCATCTCTAAAAATATTTCCAAGTCTTCGCATTTACTACTCCTTTAGCAAAGTTTTTTTAGTTTCCTCTTAATATTAAATAATTTATGGGTGCTGTCCTTTAAATTTGAGTAGGATTCTGAATACACAAAATAAAGCTGCTCCCAAATATCACTGTATGTATTATCTGGATAAACTTCAAAATTGATTTCTACCCATCTCTCAGTTAATTCATTTACACTGCCCTCTTTGCAGGCAAAGGAAGCAAGAATAAGTGCTCCAAGGGCAGCCCCTTCGGTCTCGGCCATAGAGATATATTTCAGACCTGTAATGTTTGCCTTGTACTGGAGTAATGCCCTGTTGTTTGAACCTCCACCAACTGCCCGGATAGATCTGTTTTTATAAGCTCCTGCTTTTTCTGCAAGTTCAATACATTGTCTTGTACCAAAGGAAACTCCCTGAAGAACAGCTTTTATTAAATCCAACCTTTGGGTTTCAGAACTTAATCCCAGAAATGCCCCGGAGGCTTCTTCATCCCAGACGGGACTTCGCTCTCCATCGAGATAGGGAAGATAGACTAGAGGCAGTGGTATACAGGAATCAATTTTACCTATTTCATCCATATCAATGTTCAGGATATTTTTCATCCAATCAATGGAAGTTCCTGTAGATGACATAGTTTCAATATCCAGGGATTTACCCGGTATTACATGACTGAGTTTTGAATCTTTTCCATTTCTGCAGCAGGTAATACAAGTGGATGTTCCGGATCCGTCCACCAGCATCCCCTCCTCTATAGCTCCGGCACCAAGGGCCTCACACCAGGCATCCGGTCCTCCGCATATTATGGGGATATTATTATTTATCCCACATTTTTCTGCAAAATCTCCGGTAGTCATGCCTGCTGACTCCCATGATTCGATAATCTCAGGAAAGGTATCCAGGGGTATTCCCGTGGAAAAGGTATCAAACAATCTGTTTACAGGATTAAAGAAAGCTAGTGTTGAAGCTGTGGGATAATCGATTATCATCCTTCCGGTTAGAAGAAAAATCACATAATCTTTAGGATATAAGGCTTTAATACTCCCGGAAAAAAGTTCCTTTCTCTCCTTGAAAAGTTTGTAAAGCTTTGCTTCAAAACATGTGCCGTCTTTTTCAAATCCCTTGACTAAAGATTTTAAAGTATTGGCAGCTTCAGAAGCACTGCTGTCCTGCCAGGTTATAATATCTGTAAGAGTTTCTCCATGACTGGAAACAAGGACTAAACTCGGACCATGGCCACTAAAACCAATACCTTCAATCTCATCATTAGTTTCTAAACTGTAATGGGATATTTTTTTAATAAATTTTAATACTGATTGCCTGAACAGTTCACTCCTATGGTGTCCACCAGAGAACATTCCCTCTTCATATTTTTGAGTAAGAGTATATGGACCAGATTTAAGTCCCAATACTGCTTTTAAGCTACCAGTTCCTATATCAATACCCACGTACATCTTTATTCCTCATCGCTTTAATCTAACTATATATTTATAACGGTCAGCCCTGTAGACACCCTCTGCATATTCAATACGTTTATTCTCACTATCAAAGGTTGTATATTTAATAATCAAAATGGGATCACCAGGTGATATATTAAGAAATGTTGAATCTTCATTTCCGGCTATACCAGCTTCAATCTCTTTTTCAGAACCCGATATAATAATGCCATATTTCTTTTCCAGAAGATTAAATATTGAACCACTAAAATCGTCTAATTCTGTTACTCCAGTAATGGTGCATATATAATTTTCAAATAGAGCTATTGGCTCACCATCGATCTTCCTAAGGCGCTTTGAATAAATTATTTCATCACCTTTTTCAATATTAAGATGTTCAGCCAGTCTTTCAGTTCCAGGAATTCTTACTACATCAATAACCTCAGTTGATATTTTAAAGCCCTGCTTTTCCATTTTCTCAGTAAAACTCTGAAGTTTTGTATTTCCGTTTTCCTGCATCCTGGGAAAGGCTACCATAGTACCCCGACCCTGCTTTTTAATAAGAAGGTCATCAAAAACAAGTCCGTTTACTGCATTTCGAACAGTTATTCTGGAAACACTGTAAAGTTCCTGAAGTTCTTTCTCAGATGGAATTAAATCTCCAGGTTTATATTCGCCATCAAGAATTTTTCTTCTTAGTATTTCCTGTAACTGAAAATAAAGAGGAACAGGACTGCCAGTATCCAACATAATTACTCCTGACGCATCTAAAGGATATAACGTTATAACCTTTATCTATAATGACATGTATATACCTCTTTGTCAAGATAAATATAAAATTAAAATCTTCTTTAGTAATGTAATCAGTATTCTTATAAACTTGCAGCAAGTCCTGCATAAAAAGCTGTTGCTGTAAGTAAATCATCTATAACCACATGTTCATTTGCCAGATGACAAAGAGCCATCTCACCGGGGCCAAAACCAATTGTAGGAAAATTATTTTTACCCATGGTATAGTTGCCGTTTGTACTGAACCCCCAGGTAGTAACAACAGGATTTTTCTTAAAAAGTTCTTTATAACCTTCGACTCCAGCCTGTATTATTGGATGAGTTTCACTTATAACCCATGCCGGGAAATATACTTCACCACTAATATTGTTTCCCTTATAACCGTTATCATTCCATACAGCATATTCCAGTTTACATTTATCCCCGTTAGGAAGCTTTTTTAACTCCTCTATAAGGCTTTCATAACTATCGAGTGTTGTTATCCTTCTGTCCAGCACAACCTTTGTACTTGTGGGAAGAGAACTTAAGGATAAAGACTCACATTTTGTATCAACAGCTGTAATATGACCCTGTCCCAGCACTTTATCTTCTGGTATATTTTTATCAAACTCAATTAAAGCTTCTAAAAATGGTAGTGCTGTCTCAATAGGATTTACTCCATTATGATGCATACTTGCATGCACAGACTCTCCTTTGAAAGTTGCAGTTATTTGCGCTCTTCCTTTATGACCCCGGCATATTTGCAGACCACTGCTTTCTGCAATAACAACCTGATCCGGTTTTATATTATACTCCTCAAGGAAGGCTCCCAGGGCAAGACCCTCACACTCCTCTTCTACAATACTTCCAACTACATAAACAGTATATTCATCTGCGAGATTAAGATCTTTTATTATTTTACCGGCATAAAGTGTACATGCAAATGGACCCTTATCATCTATAGTTCCACGACCAAACATCCTCCCATCTTTTACAGTGGCCTTAAAGGGATCAGTGTCCCAATCCTGACCGGCTACATCAACAACATCAAGATGAGCATCAAAGACCAGTATTTTCGAACCACTGCCCACCCGACCTATGATATTTCCAAACTTATCTGTAAAAACCTCATCATAAGCCAGAAATTCCATCTCTTTTTTTACTCTGTTGACAACTTTTTCTTCGTTGCAGGTTATACTTTCTATACTGACTATATCTGCCAGGAAATTAACCAGGCCATTTTTTTCTGTTTGTACTGCGGATAAGATATCTTCTGATTTCATAATCCGTCCTCCCTTTGTTTTATTGATGACCAACACTTAGCCTCCTGCTAACATAATAAACAGGTATAGTTGGTCTCCTTCTCTCAATTTTTTATTATAATTATGTACGGGCTTTTCCCCACAGATGATTAAAACGTGAGACTTCTTTATTCTATCATGAGAAAGAGTGCCCGACATTTTAGTATATTGATCTATCAGATAATCAAGCATCTCTCTGATAGTCGCATCTTCATTAAGTTCTATTGTCTGTTCCGCTCTGTTGGCAATACTTCGAAAATTGCCAAAAAAATGAACCTGTACCTTCATTACCCCTTCAAGTCCTTTACTGTTTCTTCAAGTCCCAGTTCATTTAATTTATCGGTTCCTGGAATACCATTCTCTGTCCATTTTCGTAATCTGTAATAACGGTCCAGCATGTAATCGAGGTCTACAAGCATTCCTTCACTTATTACCTCTTTTGTTTCCATATCTATGAGAGTGGCTGGCTCAGTTAGAAACCGTGAAGGGAGCTGATCATCCTTTCTGTTAAAACCCTGACGCACATTGTACATACGTTCAATGTTTACTATGCGTTCACCTGCCTTTATTAAATCCTTTTCATCAAGGTCATAACCCGGAAGTTCACTAAGTCCCCGGGCAATATCTTCAGGGTACAGAATAAAGGCTTCTGTAGTGGTAAATTTACACACTCCCAGAGCATCAGAAATTGCACAGTAAGCTTCGGAGAGAATATTCATATCGGGTTTATACTTTTCACTTGTCCGCTCAAGGATTTCCGGCATACATTCAGGAAATAATTTACTGGCCGCTTCAACATTTCCAGTTAAATCAATTGTTGGAAGAGCATAAAGATGATCCGCACCTCTGTTTGAAGTAGAATGAGCAAGAGCCATTCCCTTTGTTGTCCGGGGTTCCTGCCTTGGCATTTCCATACCCTTAACATGGAGGGCATAATGGTCGGAGCCCCGGCCAATTTTTTCTGCAGCTCTTTTTACACCCTCTGCCAGTAAATCTCCTATACCCTCTTTCCTGTATGCGATTCTTTCGATTAATCCTGTTATAGACTTCTCATCTCCCCATTCAAGGCTTAATTCTTCATCATCAAGGAGTCCTCTCTGATGACATTCCATTGCAAATGCAATAGCTACACCTGTAGAAATTGTATCCAATCCGTATCTGTTACAGAGAAGATTTGCATAGATTATCAATTCCATATTATTATTGCCGACCATAGGACCGAAGGAATTAATTGTTTCATACTCAGGTCCCTCTGTGGAACACTTGTACTTTCCTTCTTTAACACTTGTAAATCTTGAACATCTGATGGGACAATTATAACAGCCGTCATTCTTATCCAGATAACGATCAAGCATTTCTGCGTTCACTTCCTTCCAGTATGGAACCTGTACTTCCTGATGATTTTTTGCAGGAAGATCACCACTGCTGTTTTTAGGATCTATTAAGAGAGCTGTTCCCCATTTTCGTAAAAACTTAGCTTCCGGATGTTTACCAACTTTCTTCATCATTTCCAGAGCAACTTTTTTAAAGGAATCAGGATAGGGGACATCAGCACTGGCACGGCATACAACAGCCTTCAGATTCTTAGAACCCATGACAGCTCCGACACCGCATCTGGCAGCTGCCCTTCCATGATCATTTATTACAGAAGAAATCTTTACAAGGTTCTCTCCTCCAGGTCCTATGGAAGCAACTTTAGAATCCTCGTATCGCTCTTTAAGAATATTTTCTGTTTCCTCTGTGTCTCTTCCCCATAAATCACTGCCATCCACAAGAGAGAGTTTATTATCATCAACAATAAGTATTGTTTTCGAATCTGACTTCCCTGTGAACACTAATGCATCAAACCCTGCTTTTCTTAATTCAGGGCCGAAAAAACCAGATGAATTTGCATAACCATATGCACCTGTAAGGGGGGATTTTGCAGTAACTGTATACCTGGCAGAGGTGGGCCAAGGGGTTCCTGTCAGGGGTCCGGTTGAAAATATCAGGTAATTTTCCGGACTCAGGGGCTCTACATCAAGACCCACATTATCATAGAGAATTTTAGCTGCATATCCTCTCGATCCAAGATATTTCTGAACCGTTTCAGCAGGACTTTCCTCTATTCGGATAAGACCATCTGTAAGATTAATGAATGCTGTAAGAGCCATAGTTTTCCTCCCATAAGAATTAACTGCCCCGATTTTTATTTTAATCAAAATCTTCTAAACTATTATGATATCCTGACAATTGACGAAAAATTATCATTCAGAAAATTCATATTTCTAAACGGATCTCCATTTTCGTCGTTTATTTCCACTTGTTCCGGCCCTCTTTGAAAGATCATCAGCTGCTTCCTGTCCCCTTTTTATTATCTGGTATTCATCTGCTGTTTTCAATATACTATTTTCCAGAATAATATTACCGTCAATAACTACTGTTTCAACACAAGCATGTGTCCCTGAATAAACAAGAGTGGATACAGGATGATGCATAGGGGTAGATTTTGCAGAAAGTGCAGGATTGTAGATAAAAAAGTCTGCCTTTTTCCCTACTTCGATTGATCCTATATTCTTTTCTTCCCCAATGGCTCGGGCTCCATCAATAGTTGCCATCTCCAAAACTTTTTCTGCTGTTATTACAGTAGGATTCTGAGTATAAACCTTATGAAGTAAAGCCGTATGTTTTAATAACTCAATCATATCCTGGGAATTATTACTTGCAGCACCATCTACACCTAAACCAACTGTCAGGCCTGCTTTTAACATTTCCGGAACAGGAGCTACACCGGACGCAAGATACATATTACTTGTTGTATTATGGGAAACCTTTAGATCAAATTGCTTGGCTTTCTTAATATCTTCCGGGGTCAAATGAACACAGTGCACCATAAGGACATTCGGACCAACTATTCCAAGTTTTTCAAGAACATCAAAATCAAAAACACCATGGATTTCTTTTCCTGCTTCTCTGTCAAAAGGGGTCTCTGATACATGTATTGTAAATCCACTATCATACTCATTGGTTATCCGCCAGGCCAATTTTAATAGTTCCTCTGAGTTGGACCATAGGGCAGCAGGGGCTGTCCATACCTTAATTCTGTCATTTTCTGTTTTATGATAAGTGTCAAACAATCTGTAACAGTCTTTTTCTATAGTATCCAGATCCTGCATAATTGCCTTTGGAACTCCAAATTGTTCGCCAATATTCATCATTCCCCGGCCAAGGATTCCGCGAATTTTTAAATCCTTGAAGGCATTTACAACACCATCTGATAGTCCTTCCCTTGCATGGGGATACATATAGTCCAGCTGTGTTGTAGTTCCACATCTAATTCCCTCAACACATCCAAGCATCGAAGCATCATAAACATTTTCCGGCAGGAGATGTGCAGAACTGGGAAATGTCATTTGAGCAAGCCAGTCTGCTAAGTTAAGATCATCACCTAACCCTTTTAGCAGTGTTTGAAATAGGTGATTATGAGTATTTATCAATCCGGGAAAGATTATTTTTCCGGTTCCATCAATTATTTTCTTTGTATCCTTGTATTTCGCTTTTATTAGTTCAGAGGGGCCAATATCTTTTATCAGGGAACCATCTACAACAAAAGCATATTTCTCAAGGATCTCTCTTTTTTCATTCATTGTAACAATTGTAATATTTTCAATTAAAAGATCTGCCATTCTGACTCCTTATTAACAGGGTACAGTCCATCCGGAGAGTACCCATTATTCAATTCCTTTTAAAGTAATTTTAGTTTCAGATATTAGCCATAGTAGCGGCCATAATTGCCTTCATAATATGTAGTCTGTTTCCGGCCTCATCAAAAACAACAGATTGAGGACCATCTACGACCTCACTGGTTACTTCCACATCTCTGTCATAAGGCATGCAGTGCATATAGATGGATTCAGGTTTTGCAATATTCATTTTTCTTTGATCTACAACCCAGTCCATATTTCCATTTTCCCGGTATGAATCTATTATCTTGATACCTTCAGCTTCATCTTCTGTGTGCATAATGGGTCCCCAGCCCTTGGCATATACAACATCTGCACCTTCACATGCTGCAGCCATGTCATTCACAACCTCAAATTTACCACCAGTCAGTTCAGCATTCTTCTTTGCAATCTCCATAACTTCCGGTTTTAAAGAAAACTCCGGAGGATGAGCAAGAGTTACATCCATTCCAAACCTAGGCATAAGCTGTATAAGTGACTGAGCCATAGAGAGGGGTCTAATATAATTTGGGGCAGAAGTCCATGAAACTACAATTTTTTTACCCTTTATGTCATTCTGGAATCTATCCTGAATAGTCATAAGGTCTGCAAGTACCTGGGTTGGGTGATAATCCTCACACTGCATGTTAACAACCGGTAATTTTGACCATTTAGCCATTTCACGCATGTATGCATGACCTGTGCCGAATGTTTTTCTTATGCCAATACCTTCTCCATATCTTTCCAGAACCTTTATAGTATCTTTTGGAGTTTCGCCATGATCTATCTGAGTTGCCTTGGGAGTTAAAAAATGAGCATGACCACCTAGCTGATGAATTCCAGCTTCAAATGCATTTCTTGTTCGTGTTGATTCTTCAAAAAACAGCATAAAAAATGTTTTTGCACGTAAAACATCATCATGGAATATCCCTAATTCCCTTTCCTCTTTAAATCTGAAGGCCACTTTTAATAACTGATCAATTTCCTGCACAGTCCAGTCCTGGGTATTGAGCAGATGTTTTCCTCTTAAACTTGTGTACATTTTTTGTACCTCCCCTATTTCTTCATATTATCAGCAGCCATATGAACTGCATTGATGATTTGTTTATATCCTGTACACCTGCAAAGGTTTCCAGAAATTGCTTCTTTAATCTCCTGGTCTGTAGGATCCTGATTCTCATTTAATAAATGATATGAACTGATTACCATGCCAGGGGTACAGAAACCACATTGAACTGCTCCCTTCTCAAGAAAAGCTTCCTGAACAGGATGCATACTTCCATCAGAATTCTCAACACCCTCAATTGTTAAAATATCTGCTCCCTGAGCCTGGGCTGCAAGAACCATACATGAGTTTACTTTTTTACCATTCATAATAATTGTACAGGCACCGCACTCACCTATACCACAACCCTCTTTTACCCCTGTAAACCCGAACTTATCCCTAAGAACATCCAGCAACCTGGCATAGGGTTCAATTTCTGTTTCAACATTTTTTTTATTAACCGTCATAACAAGTTTTATCTTATTCATTTTCTTTCACCCCTGTAGCCTCATTCAAAGCACGTTTTACAAGACTGGCAATTACTGGCTCCTTGTATGGTGTAGACCATCTTTTCCCTGTTATTCCAATCATTTTCTCTGATACCTTTTTACCAATTGCTTCGTGAAGATCATATGAAGGAATTTTTCCAAGAAGCATATTTTCTGCCTCAAAAATTCTTTTGGATACTGGAGTTGCTGAACCGGGAACAATTCTTACATCTGTAACAACTCCGTCTTTATCGGATTCAACATAAACAGCTACATTCATCCTTGCTATTGCTAATGTTTTTCTTCTTCCCAGCTTAACAAATGAAAAACCTGCCTCTGGCTTTAATTTTTTAAATTGTATAGATTTTATTACTTCATCAGGTTGAATTAATGTTCTGCCGGCTCCCTCAATAAAATCACTCAAAAGAATATTTCTTGTTCCTTTAGAACTGGCAAGAACCAGTTTACTGTCCATGGCAACCAGGGGAGGAACGGAATCGGATGCCGGGGAAGCTGTACCGATATTGCCCCCAACAGTCCCTGTATTTCTAATCTGAGGAGATCCCACTGTTTTGCAGGCTTCAATAAAAAATGGAGCATATTTTTCCAATACAGGATTTTCTATTATCTGTGAAAAGGTAGCACCGGATCCTATACTTATTGAACCTTGATCCAGTTTAATTATTTTCAATTCAGTTAATTTAGATATATCAAGAACTAATTCAACATCTTTTAACTTTTTATCTTCCGCCCTGAATTCTACCATCAAGTCTGTTCCACCGGCAAAAAGCCTGGCTTTTTCCCGATACATATCAAGAAGAGCAAGACACTCTTCTATAGAATCAGGTCTCTTATAATCAAATCTAATCATTTTATCATCCCCCCCTTACTCAAACTTTTTCCCAGAAGGGTTCTTTCCAGATTACAAGGAAGCTCTCTTACAGGTACACCAGTTGCATTCGCTACAGCCGCGGCAATTGCTGCTCCAACAGCTTCAGTTGCAGGCTCACCAAGAGATTTTGCACCGTAGGTACCAGCACTATCATCACATTCAAAAATCACAGCTTCCATTTCGGGGACATCAATTGATGTCGGGAAAATATAGGAATCAAAATTCTTAGACTCCAACTGTCCTTTGTTTACTGGAACCTCTTCTGTGACACCAAAACCCTGGCCCATAGCGATTCCACCATAGATTTGACCTTCCACAGTATCCGGGTTTACACAGGTACCAACATCATGTCCCGAAGAAACCTTTAGAACATCAACAAAGCCAGTTTCCATATCCACTTCAACTTCAGCCACAACTACTCCATAGGAATAAGTGGGAAAAGCATCTCCCTGACCAGTATGATGATCAATCCCAAGGTCTCCTGGCTCGCTCCAGTTATAGACAGCCATAGCTTTACCTGTCCATAATCTTGTGTTACATACATCAGCCAGACTTACCTTATTTTTGCCATCACTGCCAATTATGTAAAACTCATTATTATCTATATCCACTTTATCAGGATCTGTTTTAAGTAACATAGCTGCTGTTTCCCTAAGTAAAGTCCCTAAATCTATAGAAGCCTTCCTCATAGACTGAGCTCCCATGACTGTACCTCGTGAGGCAACTGTCATACCGGAATCCGGAATGGAATGTGTATCTACACCAACAAAATTGATAATATCCGTTGTGCATCCAATTCCTTCTGCTGCTATCTGTGTATAGGCTGTTTTTAATCCCTGTCCATTTTCAGCAAGACCTGTATTAATTAGAATGGTTCCGTCTTCTATTGCTGTTACTAATGAACCACCTGCATCTGGTGTTTCAGCACCATACCCACTGCCTCTGTAACAGGAGACCAGGGCAATGCCCTTTCTTTTCTCTTTAGATTTATGAGTATTAGAATATTCTTCTTTTTTCCGATAATACTCTGTTGTATTTACCATATGATCAATCATTTCCAGAGTTATTGTTTCTGCAGTTAGTTTTTGACTTGTAGCTGTTAAATCACCCTGCTTTAGAATATTTTTCCTGCGTAAGTCAATTTCATCAATACCCATTTCTTTTGCAATTTCATTTAAAAACTGCTCTTGAGCAAAGATAATCTGAGGGGAAGAATATCCTCTCATGGCACCTGAGTGAATATTATTGGTAAACACCCCATAAGTATCAGTTTTGATATTAGGAATATTGTATACTCCTGCAGAATGAATAGCAGCCCTGCAGTTTAGATATTGGGTTTGATTATTATATGCCCCTGCATTAGCAATTTGAGTACCTTCCCATGCGATAATTTTTCCATCTTTAGTTAATCCAGCCTTATACTTAAAATTAAAGGGATGTCTTTTAGCTGATTCCATAAATGATTCTTCTCTTGTTGCAACCATCTTTACGGGTCTGTCGGTAGCCATTACTAAAAGAGCCGCTCTTCCAACCATTAAACCAACTAACTCCTCCTTACCACCAAAGGAGCCTCCTAACATTTTCTGAACTACTCTGCATTTATTAAAAGGAGCCTGAATCGCATCAGCTAAATATCGTCTCGTAAAAAAAGGATTTTGAGCTGAAGCATAAGCCGTTACAATACCTGCATCCGGGTCTTTCATAACTACACAGGCTTCTCTTTCTATATAAGAATGCTCAACAAAGGGGGTTTTATATTCTCTTTCCAAAATAAAATCTGCTTCTGAAAATCCTTTTTCTATATCACCCTTTCTTATAGGATAATATGAATCATAAAATATATTACCCTTTTTATCTTTATCAGGGAGACCATCTTTTAGACCAACTCCTTTTTCTCTTATTTGAACAGCATTTTTTTCTAATGCACCTTCAATAGTGTAGACTCCATCAAGTTCTTCATATTCTACCTCAATAGCCTTCAGGGCATCTTCAACCAGGTCAGTTGTTTCTGCAGCAACAATAGCAACAGTTTCTCCAACAAATCTAACTGTACCATCAGAAAGGTATGGATAGTCTGCCCAACTCTGAGTTTTTGGTACATCTTTGGCAGTCAATACAGCATAGACACCTGGAATTGCCTTTGCTTTTGAGGTATCAATTTCCACTATTATTGCATAGGCATATTTACAGCGAAGAGATCCACCAAAAATCATACCAGGGACTTTAACATCAGCAGCGTAAAGAGCCCTTCCGGTAATCTTATCTGCAGAATCAACCCTGTTTAGACGTTTATTTAAATGTCTGTAATTTTTTGTTCCCATTAATGGCATAATTCAACCTCCAATACAACACACAATAGAATTCCTCAATTTTATGTATCTCATTTTATCTCTTTATAAATAATCAGGTCTTAAAGAGCCGTTCGGACATACAGAAAAACATAATCCACAATATCTGCAAAGATCTGTATCAAGTGACATATTTTTACTGCTGAGAGTCCTTGCCTCATATGCACAGGCCTTAACACAGGCCATACACTCAGTACAGCTTTCCGGGTTGTAAATAAAATCAAATTTCTTATTATTTGCAGCAGAATTTAGATATTTATGTGAGAGACCAGATAAGTCAGCAGAATTATTATAACCTAGTTCGGTTATTAATTTTTCAAGCTTTACATTTAGTTTACTAATATATTCCACACCCTTAACAATTGGAGCAGTACAAATACCAACTGCCGAAGCTCCGGCCATTAACATCTCAACTGCATCTTCGGCCTTTGTTACTCCACCCAGGCCTATGACTGGTTTATCTGTGGCAGACGAAATCTCCGCCACATAACGAAGTGTTATTGGTTTAATGGAACTGCCAGTAAGCCATCCAAAACCATTACCCCCACCAATTAGAGGTTTACCTGTTTTTATATCAATTCTTAAAACAGGTCCAATGGAATCAATTGCAGTAATGCCGTCAGCTCCTGCTTCAAGAGCTTCAAGTGCTATTCCTACAGCATCTACCCAATTGGGACTTATTTTCACAAGCACCGGTTTTTTCGTAAGGAGCTTCGCTTTCTTCAGCATAGGCAGAATAGTATCTCTTTCATAGGAAACAAGTTCAATAATATCTGCTCCTGCCTTTGAAACTTTTCCAACCCAGTTTTTTGCTTCCAGGGGAGTATGGCCAATACTTGCAATAACAACAACACCTGCTTTTTTAGCCTCAGGGATCTCTTTCGCTACCCACTCTGAACCTGGAATATCCGACCATTCCTCAGCATTTATCATACTGTTTTTTCCAGACACAGCCATATGTGGAAAAGGATTAACAGCTGGATTATCCCTTATAGTTTTTGTAACTACAGCTCCAGCACCTGCATTGTGAGCACGGATAAGACCCTTTGCTCCATAACTCAAGGGACCTGATCCAAGGATAAAAGGACTTTGGAGTTTTATCCCGAACAGATAAGTTTCGATGCTCATTTATCATCCTCCCATAATCGTGCTGCCTGTACTTTCACAGCCTTATATTCGTCTTTCATATTGGTATCAACAAGAGATCCATTGGCTTTCAACTGCCTTCCATTAACAAAAACATTCATAACATTTTCAGGATTACAGTAAAGAACAAGCTGAGTAAAAATATTTTCTTTATTTAATGGTGTAGGAAGCTCTGGCTTAATAGTAATTATATCTGCAAAACTACCCACTTCCAGTTTTCCTGCCTGCTCCATTCTCATAGCTGAAGCACCATGGCTTGTGGCCATATTAAAAACAGTCTCTGCAGGCATAATTTCAGGATTCTCAAGGTTTGCTTTGTGTAACAAAAAAGCGCCTCTCATTACCTCAAAAAAATTGTTAATATATCCATCTGTTCCAAGGCCTACCTTTAGCCCCTTTTCCAGCATCTCCGGTACAGGAGCAATACCACCGCCAACTTCACAGTTGCTTAGAGGGAGATGAGCCATATTTACTCCATGTTTAAACAGAGTATCCATCTCTCCTTCAGTCAGTTTAACTCCCTGAGCAGCCAGAATCGGTTCTTCAAAAAAATCAAGTTCATCATACAATTCCACTGGAAGCATATTATAATTTTTTTGGCATAATTCCTGTTCGTATTTGCTTTCGGAAAGGTGCATCTGTATTCCAGTGCCAGTCTCTCTGGAAGCATCCATTGCTTTACGAATAAATTCTTTGGAACAGGTAAATGTTGTATGAATACAGATCATTCCTGAAATTAGAGGGTGGTCCTTGTATTTATTATAAAAGCTTTTGTTCTCTTCAATAGCGAGCAATCCATTATCAGTATTTACTCTTTCGGAAGCTTCAAAAGAGAGAATAGCCTTTATTCCTACATCTTTGAGAGCTTCTGCTTCTGCTTCCAGAGCACCCGGAATAGCCATAGGGGCTTCAAGAATATCACAAAGGGCAGTAACGCCGCTGTTAATCAGCTCATAGGCCATCGCTCTTGCTGTTACGGCTATCATTTTATGGTCAAGGCGGTCTTCAACTTTCGGCCACCAGAAATCTTCGAGAAAGTTTTTAAAATCTTCTATATCAGCAGGAACAGATATTCCATGGGATAAAACACCATATAGATGCATATGCGCATTTATAAAACCTGGGGAGATGATCTGATCCCTGCAGTCCAATACTTCGAAATCAGGATATTTTTCCAGGAGGAATTCATTCGAATTGACTTCAGAAATAAGATCACCCTCTATGGCCAGACCATAATTCTCCATGACTACAGCGTTATCAGCCAATAAAAATTTACCTAAAACCAGTTTTCCCATTTATTTACCTTTTAATACTTGTCTATACATGATCCATGGAAAACAGATTAACACATGTACGTACCAATGTCAAATGATTATACGTTCTGAGAATTTTAGTATGAATTATGAATACAGTTCATAGCCGTTTCTCACGAAACACAAATAAACTATTTCATTTTATTAATCTAAAAAGGATATTGAGGGAAATAGTCTAAATATTGAATAATCTAATAACCAGGTAAATTCATTGTGTTTTTAATCGGTGCTATGAGCCTTCCACAAACATTCTTCAAGTTTGAAATCTGAAAACACTGCTTCAAAAGATGATACGATAGGACTACAGGCATACAAACCGAATCTAACCGGTAGAGTTGGAGTAGTTTCTCCCAGACAATGGAGATGAAATATACGCATTTGTTTAAACTCCAGTCCATCTGTTGAAAATTCAATAAGGAAATCCGGGGCCTCTGTGGCTAAGCCGAGACCAGACTTCTGTTTTTGTAGATATATCTGTAGTAGCCCAGTCAGAGTAACCATTATTGGTAACAACACTACCCAAACGTGATAGATTTTTGTCTTCAAATTCTATTGAAGCCTTAAACCAGTTATTACTATCCATATAAATAATTATTTCGCTTTGATCAAACCTTCCATTTTATTTAAAAGATACTTTTGTTGTAAATGAAAAGTTATCATTACCTGTCATTAATAATGTGGGAGCATTATCATTCCTGAAACCGTAGTAGCTGCGCTGCCAGTAATCGGTATTGGTCTCGGTAGTTATCTTTACAGAGCTGTCATTTATTTCATATGTTTTTGGCTGGTTTTGCCATTGGGCATTAGCGAATAATGATTTCATTATAAATTCCTTTTTAACACAGTAAAGTAATGTTGCAATATAGAGTTTACTTTACAGCCTAAGACTCTTCTACATCAGAATCATTTACACCCGGATAATTTAGTGCTGTATAGACAACAAAACAACAACAGATTTAGCCTTCACAAGATATTCATCCTGCATCTCAAGATATTCTTCTTCGCCAAATACAGGAATATCTTTTCCCACCGTTAAATAAGTATCTATGGCTCTAAACCATAAAGTTCCAACCGGGGGTGAACAAATTTTAAAGGTTTGATCAATATCACCCCCATTAAACATTAGATAAAAATCATTGTCATCTTTATCTGCATCAACATCTGCTTCTGTTCCATCAAGTCTATAGGCAAGACAATGATTCATATTTTTCCAATCCGGTAAACTTCCTTCCTTGTTGTACCAGATAATATCTGGCTTTGCATTAAAAGTAGAGTCTTTTCCAAGATAGAATTCCGGCCTATGAAATACTGGATGTTTTTTCCTGAATTCTATTATTTTTTTTGTAAATGTAAAATTTTCATTATTTTCAGTTTTTAATTTCCAGTCATACCAGGAAACTTCATTGTTCTGACAATAGGCATTATTATTTCCTCCTTGAGTTCTCAGGAACTCATCTCCCCCAAGTATCATAGGAGTACCAAGTGAAAGCATAAGTGTTGCAATTAAATTTTTCGATTGACGTCGCCTGATAGCTGAAATTTCAGGATTATAACTTACCCCTTCTTTCCCATGGTTGTAACTAAGATTATTATCACTACCATCACGACTCTCTTCGCCATTTGCTTCATTATGTTTATTATTATAACTAACCAGATCATTAAGGGTGAATCCATCATGGGATGTAATAAAATTAATACTGTGGAACGGTTTTCTTCCATCTCCCATAAATAGATCAGAACTTCCTGTAAGTCTTGTAGCCAGAGCATGAACCATTCCCACATCACCGCGCCAATATTTTCTTATATCATCACGAAATTTATCATTCCATTCAGCCCAGCGCCCACCGGGGAAAGAACCAACCTGATAGGCTCCACCAGCATCCCATGCTTCTGCTATAATTTTAGTATTTCTTAATACAGGATCTTCTGCAATTCCTTCAAGTATGGGAGGATTTTCCATTAAATTTCCATCCTGGTCTCTACCAAGAATCGATCCAAGATCGAAACGAAAACCATCGACATGCATCTCAATCACCCAGTAATGGAGACAACTTCGTATAATAGAACGAACAATAGGGTGATTGCAATTAAGAGTATTACCACAACCGGAAAAGTTCCTGTAAAATCTTTTATCTTCGGATAATATGTAGTAAAGATTATTATCCCACCCTCTGAAAGAGAGTGTAGGACCTAGTTCACTTCCTTCGCCTGTATGGTTGAAAACAACATCAAGAATAACTTCAATGCCTGCTTTGTGCAGTTCTTTTATCATCAGTTTAAATTCTTTAACCTGATTCCCATTATCTCCAGAACTTGAATAACGGCCTTTTGGTGCAAAAAAGGAGATAGGATCGTATCCCCAGTAATTTTCCAGAGGTTCATTAGTAAGGGGATTTATTCTATTAACACTATAAAAATCAAATTCAAATATTGGTAGGAATTCAAGGCTTGTTATTCCCAATTCCTTAAAATAAGGGATTGTTTCGATAACACCCTTAAATGTTCCTGGATGTTTTACGTTTGAGGATTTATGTTTTGTAAGTCCGGAAATATGAGTTTCATAAATAATACTATGTCTAAGTGGAAAATTAAGTGGGCGATCTCCCTGCCAGTCAAAATCATCTGCAATAACAATTGATTTAGGCATATCACCAGTATCATCTTGTTCACTGAATGAAAGATCTTTATCTGGTGAATTCCAATCATACCCTCTGGATTTACTTAGGTCCCATAGAAAAGAACCGGTAAGTGCTTTGGCAAAGGGATCCAGCAATACTTTATTGTGGTTATATCGGTGACCTTTTTCAGGTTCATAGGGACCATCTACCCTATACAGATATAGAACACCTTCTTTTATACCTTCCACACGTATGTGCCAAACATCTCCTGTTTTATTTTGAACTGGATCCATAACAAACTCAGCCATAGGTATGGTATGTTCTGCTTTTTCGAAAAGAAGAAGAGTTACTGATGTTGCATTACGGCTGAAAACAGCAAAATTAACTCCGTTATTTTGAACCGTCGCTCCAAATGGAAGTGGTTCGCCAGAAAATATATTATATTTATTTTGCTTTTCCATATTTGCCATTGTACCCTCATCCTAAATCATATGACTGTAAATATACAATTAGTCGATATTTATAATCAATGCAAACAGATTTTTTTACAAAACAACTAAATAGTATGATACAGTCAATTTCCATAAATTATTTTATAATTCAGGCTGGTCGCAAACAAGTTTGCTGCTCGGCCTATGAGTCGTACCGGAAGAGCGAAGCGATGAGGAACGATCTCAGCATCCTAAGGCTGGTCGCAAACAAGTTTGCTGCTCGCCTATGCATCCTAAGGAGTTTACAATGACTACAGATATTACAACTGCTTTTATAGTTAACGGTTCTAAAATAGTAAAAAAAAATAACTAGTGAAGAAACTCTCCAAGATTTTCTACGATATAATTTAAAGCTTACAGGTGTAAAAAAAGGTTGCAGTAATGAAGACTGTGGCTCTTGTACCGTTCTTATAAATGGTAAACCTGTTAAATCATGTAGTTTAAAAATGGATGATCCTATTCTTAAAGGTGCTGAAATAGTTACAATTGAAGGCCTTTCAGATAATGAAGATAATCTTCATCCAGTACAGGAAGCATTTGTAAATGCAGGAGCACTTCAGTGCGGATACTGTACTCCGGGAATGATAATGACGAGCACTAGCTTACTTATGGAAAATCCTAATCCTACAAGTGAAGAAATAAGAGAATATATTGGTCCAAAAAATATCTGTAGGTGTACAGGATATCAAAAAATAATTGAAGCTGTAGAAGATGCAGGAAGAGTATTAAGAGGTGAAGAAAGTCTTCTTGCCAATCTTCCTGATGATGCTTCCTTAAGAAAAAAAGATGCCAGACCTAAAGTTATGGGTAAAGTAAAATATGCTGATGATATTAAAGGTTCAAACAAAATCGGTATGGTTGAGCAAGATCAGCCAGGACTTGTAGGGATCGGCGAGAGAATTAGATCTGTTTCAGATCCTTTAGCTGCAGTTTTTGCCGAAACCAGAGAGGGAGCCGAAGAAGCTCTGGCTCTATTAAGTGCAGAATATAAAGAACTTCCGGGTATTTTCAGTGTAAAAGAGGCACTGGCTAAAAATGCACCTCTTATACATGAACATAAAAAAGATAATATTCTTTACAGCGGTTTCCTGGAAAGAGGAAAACCAGAAGAAGCATTAAAATTATCTGATATTGTAGTAAATGGTAATTTTACGACATCAAGAGCAGCTCATGGTTATACAGAAGTTGAATCAGGATATGCTGTACCGGATGGTAAGGGAGGGGTAGAGATTTACTATCCAACCCAGGCCGTTTTCGATGACCGCAGACAGGTAGCCGGAGCACTTGGTATTAAGGAAAATAAAGTAAGAGTTATTCAGCTTCCGACAGGTGGTGCCTTCGGAGGTAAAGAGGATGTCCTTTTCCAGCACATTCTTGCAGCTGCTGCCCTCAAGTTCAATAAAACAGTAAAAATTACCCTTGAAAGAGAAGACTCTCTCCAGGTTGTTCAAAAGAAACATGGCATAGATTTCAATGCATCACTGGGAGTGGATAAAACAGGTCAGATCAGGGTTCTTAATGTGGATATAGAGACAGATACAGGAGCCTATGCTTCTCTCGGACACGATATAATTGAAAATGCCATGACTTTTGCAGGTGGACCATATTATATCCCTGAATTAAGAATAAATGGAAAAGCTGTTTATACAAATAATGTTATGGGTGGAGCAATGCGTGGATTTGGTGCTAACCAGGCTAACTTTATGATAGAATCCCTTATAAATATGGCAGCAGAGAAGCTTCAGATGGATACAATCGATATCAGGTTGATAAATGCTCTAAAACAGGGACTTCCAACTGTTGCCGATCATGTACTTGAACCTGGGTTACCGGGAATAGTCGAAGCCCTTTTAGAAGCAAAAAAAGCAAGGGAGGTTTTTCCACTTCCTCAAAACACAAAGGGGAAAAAATATGGAATTGGAGTTGCATGCGGAGTCAAGAATATTGGGTTTGGTCATGGATTTCCTGAAAGTGCAGGTGCAATCCTGGAACTTTCGAATGAGGGGAAATGTGAATTGATGGTTACACATCATGAATTCGGTCAGGGAGCTGCTATAGGTCAGGCGAAACTGGTATCAGAAGTGCTTGGAATTCCTGTAGATGAAATATCTGTAAAACTTCCAGATACAGGTAAAACTCCTTTTACTACTGCAACAACTGCTTCCATGCAGACATTTATGACAGGGAATGCAACCCTGGGAGCTGCAAGAAAACTCCTTTCTGACATTCTGATAATTGCTGCAAAAAAGCTGGGAAATTCAAATCCAGCCGCTCTTAAATTAAAAGGGGATTCGATAATTGACACAACTACTGATAAAGGAATCAAACTGTCTGAGCTTGGAGCTCCTTTCAGATCAGAATTCAGGGCATTTCCTCCCCAGACTGCCACATTTCCGGAAAAAATCACACAGAAAGACTATAAATCTCCCGAATTCGAAAGCAGGAGAACCCATTGGGCCTATGCCTACGGTGTACAGCTTGCCCTTGTTGAGGTTGACGAGGAAAGTGGAAAGGTAATAACAAAAAAAATCGTTACTGTCAGTGATCTAGGAAAGGTTCTCAACAAAAGAGCCGTTGAAGGTCAGCAGGAGGGTGGAGTTGTTATGGGTGTGGGCTATGCTCTAACAGAAAAATATTCCTCAAATAATGGAATGCCTGTAACTAAGACACAGGGAGAACTGGGATTACCCAAAGCCGATGAAGCACCTGAAATAGAAAACAGAGTTGTAGAAGTACCACATCCATGGGGACCTCTGGGAGTTAAAGGATTAGCAGAAGCACCTTCTCTAGCCACTGCTCCGGCAATTACAAATGCAAGTTTCGATGCCACAGGGGTAAGGATATTTAATTTACCGGTTAATAAGGAATTATTAAAGAAAGAGAATGCTGGGTAGAGACACAAATATTTGTGTCTCTATGCTAATAAATCTTCCAATGCATGCCATGGCAAAGTAGCACATTTAACCCGAAGTGGGTATTTTATTACACCTTCCAGGGCAATTAAATCTCCAAAATCATCAAGACTGCTTTCGCTTTCATTTCTCATTATTAAAATAAAACTTTTAATCATTTTAAGAACTTCTTCTTTTGATTTCCCTTCCACAATCTCTGTCATCATGGAGGCTGAGGATGTACTTATTGCACAACCATCACCATCGAATCGGACTCTTTCCAGTTTACCATCCTGGGAAAAATCAACAGCAAGTTTAACAGAATCCCCACAGGTTGGATTTTCATGAACCTCATCGTCTGAAATAAAATCCAGATTCTCTTTGTTTCTGGGATGTTTTGCATGGTCCAGGATAATTTCCTGATAAAGATCATCAAATGCCATTATTAAAGTACTCTCCTGCTGCAATAATTTTTTCCACAAGAAAATCTATTTCTGATCTTGTGTTATAAAAAGCTAAACTTGCCCTGGCCATAGATGAAACTTTTAATTTTCTCATTGCAGGCTGGGCACAATGATGCCCCGCTCTAACAGCAATTCCATATCTGTCAAGAAACTGGGCCATGTCATGGGGATGAAGATCATTGTGGGTAAAAGAGAACACTCCCGCTCTATGTCCGGAGGGTCCATATATTTTTATATTTTTAATTCCTGATAATGATTTCCTGGCATACTCTGTAAGCATATTCTCATACTCACAAATAGAGTCAAAACTAAGCTCTTTAATATAGTCTATGGCAGCCCCAAAACCCGCAACTCCACCAACGTTGGGTGTACCAGCTTCAAATTTCCAGGGAAGGTCGTTCCATGTAGACCCTGTCAGTTTAACAGACCGAATCATATCGCCTCCACCCATATAGGGGGGCATCTTTTCAAGTAACTTTTCTTTCCCGTAAAGAATCCCTATACCCATAGGTCCATATAATTTATGACTGGAAAAAGCAAAGAAATCACAATCCAGTTGTTGTACATCTATTGCCATGTGAGGGGAACTTTGCGCTCCATCAATTAGTACAGGTATGTCCATGCTATGAGCTTTACTAATAATCTGTTCAATATCATTAACTGTTCCAAAAATATTGGAGATATGAACTACACCAACCAAAGCTGTTTTATTTGTAAGAAGTTCATCCAGTTTTTCCAGTTCCAATTCTCCTCCAGGACTTATTGGAATAAATTTTAATTTACAACCAGTTTGCTCTGATAAAAGTTGCCAGGGGACCAGATTACTATGATGTTCCATTTCTGTAAGTAGTATTTCATCTTCAGGTCCAAAACTTCTACCAAAGGATGAAGCTACAAGATTAATTGATTCTGTAGTATTCCTTGTAAATATTATTTCATGACGATGCTCAGCATTTATAAAAGCCTGAACCTTATCTCGGGATCCTTCGTATAAAGCAGTAGCAGTCTCTCCCAGGGTATGAAGAGCTCTGTGGATATTTGCATTTTGCTCCCTGTAATAACGAGCTTCGGCTTGAATAACCTTTAATGGTTTTTGAGCTGTAGCAGCTGTATCCAAATAGACCAGATCAATAGGATCATCATGGTCAACCAGAGTTAGCTTCGTTTGTAAAATAGGAAAGTCTTCACGTATTTCGCCTACACTTTTCCCATTGGCAAAAATCCACTCCGCTACCATTTAGGAAATTTCCTCTTTTTGTTTAATTTTATCCATAATAAGTAATTCACTGTAAGATTTCACATGAACAGGCAATAGATCATAAACAGAACTTAAAAAACCTTCAAGAATCATTTGCCTTGCCTCCTCATCCGCAATACCTCTGGAAGTAAGATAGAGTATCTGCTCTTCATTTATTTTACTTGTAGTTGAACCATGACTGCATTTAACATCATTATTTCGAATTTTTAAGCTGGGTATAGAATCTGCCCTGGCTCCATTATTAAGAACCAGATTATGGTTTGTTAAATAAGCATCCGTCAATGAGGCCTCTTCTTCTACCTCTATAAGACCCTGATAGATAGTTCTTCCCTTATCTTTTACAACAGACTTAATTGTTGCCTGACTAAAACAATTTTTAGCCTTATGATGTTGAACTGTCCTCATATCTATCTGAGTATGATCCGTTGAGAAAAGAACCCCATAAAGTCTGGCATCAGCTTTTTCTCCTGAAAGATCTACTTCGGTTCTTGTTTTTATTAACTTACCACCAGTAGCAGATTGAAAATCTGATAAAAATGCATTTTTGGAAAGATTGAAAAACCTGTTTATAAATATCAAAGAGTCTGAACCAATATCTGTTACTGTTGCAGTATGAACATTCGAGTTATCTCCACATGTAACATTTAAAACCCCAGAAACACTGGAACCATCAGAGCTTTTTATTTTCTGAATAAATCCAACCTGGGTATTAATACCAACGTGAATAAAAAGATTTGGTAAATAAGATTCTGCACCGGAGTCAGATTCAAACTCAACAACCAGTGGTTTCACAAGTTCAAGATTATCAGGTATTATTATAAATACAGAATCTTTAAAACTACTTAAAGCAAGAGAGCTAAGTTTGTTGTCAAAATGAGCAGCTGCATCTTCTGCAAGATTATTAACTAAAACTGTATCAGAATCATTTAACATTATAGGATTAGAAGGTTCAAAAATTATAACATTTTCTGAACCAGATTCATTTAGCTTTATTACAGCTTTTGTATTTGAAGTTTTGTTTATAATTAGTGAAGAGTTACCATCATTATCCATTATATCAGATTTCGATGATGATACATTTTGAGTTTGTTGAGATAATTGAAACCCACTCATATCATATTTAGCCAAATTTGTCCTTCTCCATTCTTCTTCCATAGGAACAGGCCAATTACTTTTCTTAAATTTATCTGAAGAAACCTTATTTATTCCAATAAGTTTTTCCTGAATATTTTGTTTTAAAATTGTATTATCCAATTGATTTCTCCATTTCCAGCTCAATTAATCTATTTAACTCAACTGCATATTCCATTGGAAGTTCCTTAACCAGAGGATCAAGGAAACCGTTTACAATCATAGTAGAAGCACTTTCTTCATCCAGACCCCGGGACATTAGATAAAAAAGCTGATCCTCAGATATTTTACTAACACTGGCTTCATGTTCCAATACAGCATCATCGGAAGTAACTTCCATATAAGGGAAAGTATTGGACACTGATTTATCATCTATAATAAGTGCATCACATGTAACTCTCGACTTGGCATTTTTGACCCCATCAGCAACTTTTATAAGCCCTCTGTAAGTTGAAATACCACCATCTTTACTTATAGACTTTGAAGTAATCACCGAAGTAGTATCATCTGCCAGGTGAACAACCTTGCCGCCAGTGTCCTGCTCCTGATTAAAACCGGAGTAGGCAATAGAAAGGATTTCTCCATGAGCACCAGGTTCTTTTAAAAACACAGAGGGGTATTTCATAGTACGTTTACTTCCAATATTACCATCAACCCACTCGACGGTAGCGTTTTTATATGCAAAAGCTCTTTTTGTAACAAGATTATAAATATCACCTGACCAGTTCTGTATAGTGGAATACCTTACCCTTGCACCCTCTTTTGCAATAATTTCAACGACTGCGCTGTGAAGTGAATCAGTGGTATAAACAGGAGCTGTACAACCTTCAATGTAATGAACAAAACTTCCTTCTTCTGCAATAATCAGAGTTCTCTCAAATTGCCCAAAGTTTTCTGAATTAATTCTAAAGTATGCCTGTAAAGGTATATCTACATGAACCCCTTTCGGAACATAAACAAAACTTCCACCAGACCATACAGCAGAATTCAAGGCTGCAAATTTATTATCCGTATGTGGAATAATGGTTCCAAAATACTTTTTTACAATTTCAGGATGCTCTCTTACAGCTGTTTCAGGGTCACAGAAAATAACACCCTGTTTTGAAATCTCTTCCTTCAGACTATGATACACTACTTCTGAATCATACTGTGCTCCAACACCTGCCAAAAATTTCTTCTCAGCTTCAGGTATACCAATTCTATCAAAGGTTTCTTTAATGTCATCAGGAACATCGTCCCAGGATCGTTGCTGTTTGTCCACCGGTTTTGCATAATAGTAGATCTCATCGAAATCTATATCACCAATATCAGCTCCCCAGTTTGGAAAATCTTTCTTAAGAAAAGTCTGATATGCCTTCAACCTGTAATTTAACATCCACTCAGGTTCATTCTTCCTGGCCGAAATAGCTCTTACAACACTCTCATCAAGACCCTTCTTGGTCTTGAAAACTGATTGATCAGGAAAATAGTAACCATGTTCATAATCTTCAAGAGGCAATTGTGCGCTGATACTCATCTGCTTCCTCCGGTATATTAAACTCTTCTCTAACCCAGCCATAACCTTTTGCTTCAAGCATATCTACAAGGTCTCTGCCTCCTGATTTTACAATCCTTCCCTGATAGAGGATGTGAACAAAATCGGGTTTGATATTTTCCATAATTCTTTGGTAATGAGTAATTATAAGGGCTCCAAAATCGCCACCCTTTAATTTATTAACCCCTGTGGCTACTGTTTTAAGGGCATCAATATCAAGGCCGGAATCAATCTCATCTAAAATTGCAAAGGATGGCTCAAGCATCATCATCTGAATTAGTTCCATTCTTTTTTTCTCCCCACCGGAAAAACCTTCATTTAGATATCTATTAATAAAATCATGACTCAAACCAACTGTATCAAGATTAGACTTCAGGTCTTTAATAAATGCAGAAACATTCATTCTCTCACCTTCTGCCAGCCTTAGCTCAACAATACGTTTTAGATACTTCCCAATAGTTAATCCAGGAACTTCCATGGGCTGCTGAAAAGCAAGAAAAAGTCCAGCCAGGGATCGTTTGGAAACACTCATTTCTAAAAGATCTTCACCATTTAGGCTTATAGTTCCACCTGTTACTGTGTAATCAGGATGACCTGCAAGAACATTTGACAGGGTACTTTTACCTGAACCATTTGGTCCCATAAGGGCATGTATTTCTCCTGTATTTATTTCCAGATTTATTCCATTAAGAATCTGCTTTCCGTCTACTTCCGCAGTCAGATTTTTTATTGTTAAAGTTTGCATTAAACCTCCAATTTATATTTTAAATTAAATACTATAACCAAGCGTAAGCCTGGCTTCATCATTCATTAATTCAGGTCCCCAATATGGTGTCCATACAAGATTTGTAGTAATACGCCCTACTCCACTCACTTCAGAAACATAAGTTCTTATTTCATTTTCAAGATAATCGGCAAGTGGACATCCAGGTGATGTCAAAGAAAAATCAATTATTACATGATCACCATCAAGATCAACCTTATAGACGAGGCCAAGATCAGTTATGGGAATATTGATTTCCGGATCATTAACCCTGGACAAGGCATTCATAATATCTTTATGCTTCAATTCTTCCATCCTACACACCACTTACCAGTTCTCGTATACTTACTGAATCAAGAAAATTATTCCACATTAGTTGGAACTTACCCATACCATCGTGGATTCTACATATATCAATCCTGGAACAGGAGGATTTGTCTTCAAGGCATTGAACAACAAAGCTCTCTCCTGTAACAGCTCTTTTTAAATACCCAATTGTTAGTTTTTCTAAAGGAATATTTAATTCATAGCCACCGCCTTTTCCTTTGATTGATCTTACAATTTGAGCTTTTGAAAGCTTTTGAAAGATTTTTTTTATCAATTCTTCGGGCAGTTCCATATGTCGTGCAATTTCGCCTGCAGTGCTGCGTACATCTCTCTCTGCAAGATCAATAAGCCCAATAATTGTATATTCCAGTTCTTTTGATATATCCATTACCTACCTTCATTTTAATACGACTAATTAAGTCTTATTTAATTTATTACTTTATCTTGAACATGTCAATATATATTAGTATTTTTATAATGTTATAAAGAAAGAGAGGAAATAATGAAATTTTTGATAATCATGGCACATCCTGATAAAAGAAGTTTTAACAGCAGTATTGCAAAAACTATCCGAGACTATATAATAAAATCCGGGAATGGAGTAATACTTCATGATTTGTATGAAGAAAATTTCAATCCTATACTAAGCGCAGAAGAAATAAATCGCAAATTCAGTTTTGATGAAAATATTCAACGCTATAGTATTGAGCTATCAGAGGCAGATCATATTATATTTATACACCCTGACTGGTGGGGACAAATGCCTGCAATATTAAAAGGCTGGCTGGACAGAGTCTTTCGGCAGGGAACTGCATTTGAATATGATGGTCCGGATTTTGAAGATAAAGAAAAAATTGCTCTTCTAACAGGGAAGCTTGCGACTGTTATTATTACCACAGATAGAGATCCTGAAATAATGCTTATAGAAAAAATCTGGCAAAAAGATATTCTTTCCTATTGTGGAATAGATGATGCTGGGGTTCTTATCCACTTTAAGGCAAGAACTTCAGGTTCAAAAGAAAGGGATTTATTTATTGAAAGGATAATTAGCCGTACAAATAGTATTGCTAAGAGCTAAATTTTTATTTATACATGACAAACTTGTAAATCAGGATTAGAATATAATTATCAAAATATAAATTTTCAGGTGGATAATGTGAAAGAAAAGATACTAACATGGGGTATAATTGGCGCAGGTATTATTGCAGAAAAGATGGCCGAGGCTCTGCATATTGATAAAAACAGTGAACTAATTGCTGTAGCTTCAAAATCAAAAGAGAGGGCTGAAAGATTTGCAGAAAAGAACAATGTACCAATAGCATGTTCGTATAATGATATAGTGAACAATGCTGATATTAATGTAATATATGTAGCAACTACCCATAACTTCCACTTTAAAAATACAAAGCTTGCTCTGGAGCATGGAAAACATGTACTTGTTGAGAAAGCTTTTACTGTAAATGCCAGGGAAGCTGAAGAACTTGCAAAAATTGCAAAAGAAAAGAATCTTTTTTTAATGGAGGCTATCTGGGTAAGATTTCTGCCTAGCTATAAACTGCTTAAAAAAACACTTCAAGAAGGTACAATTGGTGAGATTAGGCAAATAAATGTTTCCTTCGGTAATTTTGTACCACTAAAATATGAAAAACGTCTTACAGATCCGGCACTTGCAGGAGGTGTAACTCTGGACATGGGTATTTATCCAATAAGTTTTGTATGCTACATGCTTGGAGAACTCCCCACTGAAGTAAAGTCTATGACCCGCTTCAGCGACCTGGAGGTTGATGAGATATCTGATTATCTGTTCAAATTTCCGTCCGGATGTATGTCAACAATAAATGCTAGCCATAAACTTTTAATGAACAATGCAGCGATGATTTATGGATCTAAAGGCTATATAGAATATCCTAATTTTCAGGAAGGGGAAAAGTTTATTATCCGTGTTCATGGCGGAACCAATAATATAGAGTCAACGGAAGAAATTGTAGAAAGTAATCATGACAATGGTTTTATATATCAAGTGGAAGAAGTTGTCCGGTGTATCAGGGAAGGTAAAACAGAAAGCACTGTAATCCCTATTCAGGAAACTATAGATATAATGAAACTTATGGATGGAATGCGAGATGAGTGGGGGTTTAAGTACCCTTTTGAGAAATGAAAAACTTACAATGAATAATGAAAAATTAAAAAACTGGATTCAAGAAAATGGTAGTCTGAGTTTCGCAAGATCAGGCGGGCCAGGTGGACAGCATGTTAATACCTCAGATACTAAAGTAGTACTTCGTATTAAAATTATGGAACTCCCTCTCTCAGATGAAGCGAAATTGAGGATAAAACTCAATCTGGATAATCGTATAAATTCTGAAGGGGAACTTATAATTCACGCATCAAGTACACGCAGTCAGGTTCAGAATAGGGAAAAGGCTGAGGAACTGGCTGCCAGTCTTATTCTGGCTGCTTTAAAGCGCAAAAAAAAGAGACGCCCGACAAAACCAACTAAAGGATCAAATGAACGACGTATTCAGTCAAAAAAAGTTCACAGTAGGAGAAAACAGCAGCGCCGTGAGCCAATGATGTAGATAAATAACTTATTTTTTAAGTTTAAATACATAGATGTCTGCAGAAAAATCATTTCTATCAAAGACTGATTTTCCATAATCAGAAAAGTGCCCAAGAAGTTCAAAGCCTGTTTCCTGATGCATCGTAATATAATGTTCTGAAGGAACAGGATACATTGTAACTTTATCTTTAAAAACAACCTTTCCGTCACTTTTATTTTTTAGTTCTGTATTAAAAACAAGTGTATTCACAGTAATATCTGAATAATGTCTTAGAAACAATTTATCTTCAGTTTCAATTTCAGAAAAAATGTAGTTATCCTGCTTCAGAATATAATCCCAGTTAATAACCTGATAAATCCATATCCCCCTATTTGGTATAATTTTCTTTAACGAAAATAGAAAGCTCTTAAAATCATCCAGGGATACATGAGCCAGTACATTACCGGTAGAATAAACCAGACCAAATTTTGAAGTTAATGCAGAAATATCAGTCAGATTCAACACTTTAAATTCTGCTACAGGATATGTATTTACTGCAGTGCGTATCATATCAGAATCAAGGTCAATTCCTGTAATTTTGTAACCGTCGGCAGCAAACCTGCCACAGTAATGTCCGGTTGCACAACCTATGTCTAGGATATTTGTATTATTGGATGGTAAATATCCTTTTAGGAATGAGTACACTTTTTTATTGAAGGGGAATATTTGTTCATAGTCTTTTGAGAATTTGGAATAAAACATTGGGAACTCCTTTCAGATATCAATATTTCATATTCTAGGAAAAATAACCAGACTGACTTCCAATCAATTGACATACATCTCAAAATGAGATATTTTCAATTATGAGGGTAATAGCAAAACGAACATTAATTGAGCAATATAAAGTATTTCCAGATTGTCAGGAAGCTCTTAAAAGATGGTATAAACTTATGTCAAAAAATAACTATAATAATTTAACTGAATTAAGAAGGGTGTTCCCTCCTGCTGATCCTGTAGATGATTTGACAGTCTTCAATATTAGTGGAAATAAATACAGACTGATTGTTAAAATTATCTATCGACTACAACGAGTGTACATTGGTAATTTCCTGACTCATGCCGAATACAATAAGAATAAATGGAAGGAGTAAGTTATGAAAGCAAATGCTAAATTAGATGATAAAATTATACAGGAACTTCTTCAAATAAGCTCATTAATTCATATCCCTCAAAATGATGAAGAGTATAAAAATATGACTGACATTCTTTTTAAACTCACAAGAAAGGTAGGAGAAAATAAAGATCATCCCTTATTTCCTGCAATGGAATTATTGACCCTTTCCATTGAACACTATGACAATGAGCATTTCCATATAGATGAAGCAGATGGTGTTTCAATTTTAAAGTATTTTATGGAAGAATTTGATCTCAAGCAGAAGGATCTTCAAAAAGAGCTAGGAACTCAAGGGGTGGTATCAGAGATTCTTAATGGGAAACGAAAACTTAATAGAAATCAGATTGAGAAGTTAAGTGAAAGGTTTCTTGTCTCACCTGCAGTTTTCTTTTGAAGGAAATGATCCTGTGACCTAAAACCATCACCGCTACCAGTCAACCAACTCCAGCCGAATAATCGTTAGAACTGACCCCTTATGAAAAAAGGGGCATCTCAACTAACTATTCGGCTGCTACTTCCCCCAGCGTTTATCCGTAAATATACCCGCAATACATGTATCATCGTAAGCTGTTCCAGGATACACACTTCTTATTATTATTTTAAAATGTGTCCATCCTTCAGGCAACT
>JAQIBN010000171.1 GCA_027859095.1 Spirochaetia bacterium
GTAGAAGATAGGATGTAAAAGTTAATTTTTCATGTGATAGTCCAACTAAGTGAAGAGATTGAAGTAGGGTAACAAAGATTCCTGTTACAAAAAGGCCTAAAAAAATAATAATTAGAGGACTAAGTTGTATTAGAATCTTTATTTCTTTTTTCATAAATTAGTTTAACATTTCCTTTTCCCAGGCTGTTTCAATTGCATCAATATAATCTGCATTTATTTCCGGAACACCTTCGCCGTATAAAATATCAAGGCCTAGTATTGCCTGACCCTTGTTTATAGCTTTAAAACTATTTTGTAAGTCAGGAGATAATTTTGTTGTATTTAAAACTGTCAAATCACCCCAGTTGGCAGGATCATTTTTTGATAACTGTATGTCCGGAGACATAAGAAGGTTGCTCAGAACAAGAGCGCCAGCTTTATTGGGTGCATTATATGGTATTCCTGTAAAGTGAAGATTATATAGAGCACTTTTTTCCAAAACAAAGGTTCTTACAGTTTCCGGGTATTGTCCGGTATTAATTTTATTTTGAGCATGTGCAACATTGTAGTTCATAGAAAAATCTATTTCATTTTGTTCAAAAAGTATATCCAGAGCTGCTGAATCTCTTGGGTATACTTTTCCTTCCTGCCAAAGATATGGCTTTAATTCATTAAGATATGAAAATAGATTATCTAAACCCTTATCCAGTTTTTCTTTTGAAAAATCACTGGAGAAATTTTCATATCCTCCATTTGCTGCATAAAAAGCAAGACGTACAAATGCTGATCCTGTAAAATCCGGAGGTCTTGGGTATGTGAACCTACCAGGGTGTTCTTTTACCCAGGATAGCAGATCCACAAAATTTTCAGGCAGACTATTCTGTTTTTTGCTGTCATACTCAAAGACAAAATACGATTTTCCATATGGAGCCTCATAACCTTCTACAGGAAAGCCAAAATCAGAATTAACAGATTCTTTATCAATGTATTTTATGAAATTGGGTAGATTCTCTGCATAAGGGCCATACAGAAGTTCTGCTTCTTTTGCGTTTTTAAAGTTTTCACCATTAATCCAAACCAGGTCTATTGTTCCAGTCTCTTTTTGTGCGGCTTTCTCTGTAAGTAGTTTATTAATAAAAATACTTGCATCCATAGGTACTCTCTTTAAAGTAATGTTATACTCAGACTTTAAAAGACTGCCAACTTCTTCATCTACCCATTTGTTTATCTCAGCTGATCCTCCCCACATATAGAAAGATACTTCAGTTCCTTCTGCTACTTGAATTACAGATGTAAAATCATCTAAATCCACTGAGTGTGTTTCTTTGACTGAACAACTGATAAAAAAGGTAATTACCAGGAATGATGCTAGTAGTGTTATAATATTTTTCAATTTATTTCCTTTTATTAATTATTTGATGAAGGGTAGGGATTACTTTGTCTCCTACTTTTAACGAGCTATGCAATACATATATTCCAATAATTATATCCCTAATTCTAATCTTGTAAAGTATTGTTTTTCCCCATATGAGTGACTCTATAACTTCTCCAGGCCCATTGATATCCGGAGTAATTGATACGGATTCATAACGAAAAGATATGTGTTCTGTTTTATCCAAGGTAGCTATTGTTGCTTGTAATTCTGAAGAAAAATGAAAGAAAGAAAGGTAAGCAAAAGGGATTGTGTTAACCTGTCCCAGAAATTGTGCTGCTGTTAGATTTACAGGTTGGTGGTATATAATTTCTGGCTTATCAATTTGTATTAAAGCCCCATTAATAAGAATACCTACTCTGTCAGATATAAAAAATGCTTCCTCCTGATCATGGGTAACCATTATTGTTGTAATGCCGAATTCCTTTTGAGTTTTTTTGATAAAAAGAGCAGTGTCCATTTTTAGGTTTTTATCTAAATTTGCAAAGGGTTCATCCAGAAGAAGCAACATTGGATTTACTATAAGTGCCCGTGCTATGGCTACCCTTTGCTGCTGACCAGCAGAAAGTTCTGTAGGGTAATTTTTTGCCTTTTCTTCTAAATCAAACCATCGTAATAAATATTGTGTTTTTTCTTTTTTTTCTTCAAGAGAGACTTTTCTCATTTTTAGCCCATAAGCAATATTATCTTCTATTGTCATATGTGGAAAAAGGGAAAAATCCTGAAAAACCATAATTGCAGGATTTTCTTTTGAATATTTTTTTCTTTGTAGAATTTCTCCACTACTTTGCTTTTCAAGATTACTGATAATTCGTAATAATGTTGACTTTCCTGCCCCGGAAGGACCAATTATTGATAGGAATTCCTCCTCTTTTACCTGGAAATTAATATCTTTTAGTACGTTTTTTTTGTTATAGAATTTTGATAAGTTTTTAATAACCAGCATTTTAAATCTACTTTTTAAACATTTGAACTAATTTTACAATTGGATTATTCATAACCTTATCAAGGTAAGCTTTCTTAGCAATCTGTCGGATAATATCAGCATAAGTTGGGTAAGGGTGTATTACATTTACAGCTTTAGTAAGAGGAATCCCCAGAGTTTTCATTATTTGGATTTCTCCAATTAATTCTCCTGCACGAGGCCCAATAATTGAAGCTCCTACTATTCTGTATTTTTTGTCACACACAATTTTTAACAATCCAGATTCTCCTGGATGGGTCATTGTCCTGTCAAGATCTTTAAAATCATATTTAAACACTCTTACTTTAGATGCCGGGAAATCTGCTTCAGTTAGACCTGCATGTGCCATTTCCGGTTCTGTAAAAGTTGTCCATGCAATATGATTATAATTTACCTTACTTTTCCATGGAAGAATAGCATTCATAGCTGCAGTTTTTCCCTGGTACTCTGCCATATGAGAGAATAAATATGGTCCGGTTATATCCCCGGCAGCATAAATATTAGGATTTGATGTTACAAGATGTTTATTAACAGTTATTCCTTTTGTATTGATTTTTACACCTGCTTTTCCCAGGTCTAAAAGATCCAAATTGGCCTTTCGTCCAACAGCAATTAGAATATTTTGAGCTTCTATTTTAAATTCTTTATTGTTTCTTTCTGCTGTTAAAAATATAGATTTGCCCGTTTTTTCAACTTTGACAGCACTGGCATTTACTTCAATTTTTACACCCTCTTTTAATAAAATATCTGCCATTCTATCGCTAAAATTTTTCTCATCCCTTGGAAGTATTATACTGTTCCTTTCAATAAGGGTTACTGATACCCCCAATCTATTAAGAGCCTGTCCTAATTCAACTCCTATTGGACCTCCTCCCAAAATTATAAGACTCTTCGGAAGTTCTGCAATTTTAAAAATTGTCTCATTAGTTATATATGGTACACTTTCAATTCCCTCTATTGGAGGAACCATTGGAGATGTTCCTGTTGCTATAATGAATTTTTTAGCAGTAATTTCTTCTCCATTTACACTTAGAGTGTTTTTACCTGTAAAGAATGCAGTGCCGTTTATATAATCAATTCCTTTATCTGCCAATACTTTTGGTGATTCATGATGGAAAACCTGCTCCTGAACAGTTTTTATTGTTTCCATTATTTTTGTAAGATCAGGAAGTTGGCCTGTCATTTCTTTTGTTACATGTGCTTTGTGAGCAATATTGATAAGTGTTTTACTGGGAATACATCCATTCCAGGTACATTCACCACCCATTTTTTCTTTCTCAATTAGTAGTGTTTTTTTCCCGAATCCCTTTGTTGTAAAGGCCGCTGTAATTCCTGTGCCGCCACCACCAATAATAATAACATCCCATTTTTTCATGTTCACTCCATTTACATTACTAATTTACTAATAAATTAGTGCAGGAATTGATAAAAATCAATTAAAATAATATTTTTTACTTAAAATTTTTAAATGCCCAGGTCATTCGTTGAATAATCCCAATTATTGTTAACCCCGAAACCCCTATAAAAAGAAGGTGAAGGTAATTTGGAAAGAAAAAGAATAAACTATAAAGTACAATAGTTTCAGTGCCTTCAATCAAACCAGTTGGCATATTAACAGAGGTTAATTCTTTTTTTTCTGTCTGGAGAGCTTTTTTTCCAAGTATAGCTGAGAGATACATCCATGAAGCAGAATTGATATAAAAAACTCCAAGCATAATAGAAAGAGTAATATAAATTACAGCTCCATTATTTACACAAAAGGCAAGAGCAATTGGAATTAAAGCATAAATTATAAAATCCAGCATCATATCCAAATAACCGCCCCAATCAGTTTGTCTTCCACTTATTCTGGCAACAGTACCATCGAGGCCATCAATAATTCTATTGAGAAGCCAAAAAGTAAGGGCAAGATATAAATGATTTAAAATAATCAATAAACAACTAACAAGGCCGAAAGAAAATGCAATTATAGAAATTTGATCTGGAGAAAAATATTTGCTTACTACATGAGCTAGGGGTAAAAGGATTCTTTCTTTTAACGGGCGCAGGTTCTTATCTAACATAGAATGATAGTAATAGAATAATATGAATGTGTCTAATATTTATTTATTAAAAAAATGGCTTTTCGAAAAATGAATGTTATATTGAGTATATGTATTAGCGAAATGATAATATATAAAAATATTTATATCATCTTAAAGGAATTTAAAATGAAAAAATGGTTAAAACCTGCTTTATTGATTCTCATTGTTGCATCTGTAATTCTGATAATAAGATTTACATCTCTAAATGAGTATCTTAACTTTCAAAAACTCTATGAAGGCCGGGACAATCTTCTGGAATATGTTAAAAATTATTATGTCCTATCTGTCATTATATATATTCTTGTATATTTTGCAGTAGTTGCTTTGTCAATTCCCGGTGCGACTATTTTGACAATTCTTGGAGGATTCTTTTTTGGTCCCTGGGCAGGTACTTTGTTTGTAAATATTGGTGCAACCTTTGGTGCTTTTGCAATTTTCCTTATAGCCCGGTTTTTTCTTGGAGAAAGTCTGCAGAAAAAATATGAAAAGCAGCTTGGCAAATTTAATAAAGAAATTGCTGAAAACGGTAAAAGTTATATGCTGACCTTGCGATTAATACCAATTTTCCCATTTTTTCTTATTAACATACTTGCAGGATTAACAACCCTGCCGGCAATAACCTTTCTCTGGACAACTGCTCTTGGAATAATTCCCGGTTCCTTTGTCTATTCATATATTGGATATGCTGGCACCAGTATGACAGAGTCTCAGGGAGTGTTCACTCCACAAATACTTATTGCACTTATTCTTTTATCTGTATTAAGTCTTGTACCTGTTGTTGCAAAAAAAATTAAAGCCAGTAAAAAAGACAATAAATCAGCATAGCATGAAAAAGTTAATAGTATATTTGTATTTTGTATTTTTAATTACAAGCATAAATGCTGAAGTTTTTGTATCTGAAGGTTTTCGTAGCATGGATATATGGGAAGTTTTAAAATTTCCTAAAATTGATAACTCAACTGTCTACACTATTGAAGATGGACAGTTTTTAGGGATCGAATCCAATAATTCAGCTTCAGGATTAAAAATGAACACCACATTTAATGTTTATAAATACCCTGTATTATCCTGGAGTTGGAAAGCAGAAAATATAATTGAAGGTGGAGATGCCAGGAAAAAAAGTGGAGATGATTATCCTGTAAGAATCTATGTAATATTTAAATATGATCCTGAAACAGCAGGTTTTGGTGAGAAAATTCAGTATAATGCTATAAAACTGATATATGGTGAATATCCTCCCAAAGCAAGCCTGAATTATATTTGGAGCAATAGAACTCTTGATACTGATTTTTTATTCAGCCCATATACAAAAAAAGCAGCTATGATTCCTATGGATGCAGGAAATGAAAAACTTGGGGTCTGGCAAAGCCACAGTGTAAATATTCTGGAGGATTACAGAAAGTTATTTGGCAGTGATCCACCTGGGACTGCATCTCTTGCTATAATGGGAGATTCTGATAATACAGGGGAACATTCTCTGGCATTTATTGATTTTATTAGACTGGAGTCTGAGTAAGATAAATAAAATTTCTGGCTGGATGTAAGATCTTTAAATTTGTATTGACAACTTGAATTTATGTTTGTATACTTAGTTTGTACGATAAACAAACAAAGTAGGTATTATGAGTAAAGGTGATCTTGCATTGCTGAAAAACACAAACATGACTACGGTGCTCGACAAAATACGCGCTGAAGGTACTGTTTCCAGGGCTCATATCTCCAGATTGACTGGGTTAAGTCGGTCAACATGCTCAATTCTTGTAGATGAACTGATTTCCGACGGTCTCGTAATCGAAACGGGCAAGGAAGAGTCGTCAGGCGGCAGGAAAGCGATTCTTTTAAAACTTAACTATGAAGGTGGAAGAGCAATTGGCATTAAAATAATGCAGAATAATATTACAGCTGCATTAGTTGATCTTAGTGGTAAGATTATCGAAATTCAGTCTGAAAGCTTCTCAAAAAGCAGTAGCAAATCTACATTTATTGATATCCTGAGCAAAGTAGTGTTGTCACTGACAGTTCATGAAAAAATAAACACAAACGAAAAAATTCTTGGAATAGGAATTGGTGTAGGCGGTAAGATTGATTCCAATACAGGAACTCTACTTGAAAGTTCAATCATAAATATGCGAAATCTTAAAATAGGCAAGGTTCTAGAGGAAATCACCGGTATCCCTGTATACCTTGAAAACGATGTAAATGCATTTACTGTAGGTGAAAAATATTTCGGCTCCGGACTAAATTATCATAATTTACTTTGTGTTACATTAGGCGATGGTATTGGAGCGGGCATTATAGTTGATGATAATCTATTTAGAGGAAGTCATCATATTGCAGGTGAATTTGGGCATATACGGATAACCAATAGTAGTACAGCTGTTTCATGTACCTGTGGTAAAAAGGGCTGTCTCGAAGCTTATTCATCTGATCATGCAATTATAGGGTATTTTTTAGAACTATCTGGAGAAGCAAAAACTATTGAAGAAATTACAAGTCTCGCAGAGTCAGAAAATAACTATGCACTTCAGGCATTTGTGAAAGCAGGTACATATCTAGGATATGGACTATCAACACTTATAAATTTATTTGATCCTGAAACCATAATTATTGGTGGTGAAGGAGCTGTTTATTACAAATTCATGGAGAGTGAAATTAACAGAGTTGTAATGGAAGATACTGTCTATGGCTTATTTGATGAAGTTAAAATTCAAGTTGTATTATTCGATGATACTTTGTGGATTCGCGGGGTTGCAGCATTAGTAGTCAAAGAAGTGTTTAGAAAGCAGGCTTGATAGGAGTTTTTAGTATATGATTGTTGGTGAAACAAATAGGAAGAAATTATTATGGGTCTCCTTTTTCCTGTTTCCGGCATTTATTGGACTAATGATATTTACTATTATTCCTATTATCTCCTCTTTTGTTTTAACACTATTCAAATGGGATCTTATATCCAAACCTGAATTTGTAGGCTTTACAAATTTTTCTAGACTTATTACAGATGATCAATTTTGGAGTGCACTTATACATACTTTAAGCTTCATTGGAGGGTATATCCCTCTGGTCATTATTCTTGGCTTGTTCACAGCTGTACTTATGAACAGCAAAATTCGGGCTAAAAATTTTTTTCGTACTGCCTTTTTTATACCAGTAATATCCTCATGGATTGCTGTGGCTCTTTTGTGGACATGGATGTTTAATCCAAAATTTGGACTGGTCAACTATTTTCTGTCTATATTTCATATATCCGGGCCTGCCTGGCTGTATGATCCGGCCTGGGCGATGACCGCAATTATAATTACCAGTGTCTGGAAGGATACCGGTTTTATTATGATGTTGTTCCTTGCCGGTTTACAGGATATTCCCTTAAACCTTTTTGAAGCTGCATCAATTGATGGGGCTTCAAGGATAACTCAATTTTTCAGAATGACATTACCATTATTAACCCCCACAACATTTTTTGTTCTTATAATATCCTTAATTAATTCTTTTCAGGTATTCGATCAGGTTTGGGCAATGACAGAAGGTGGCCCTACAGGATCGACCAGTGTCCTGGTGGAACAAGTATATAAAAATGCCTTTCGATATAACAATATGGGATATGCATCAACTATAGCTTTGGTTTTATTTCTAATAATTCTACTTATTACCGGGATCCAGATTATTGGTCAAAAAAAGTGGGTACATTATGAATAAAACGAAAATCAAAGCTTTATCTGTACTTTACTACATTCTTATAATATTGGGTTCACTGGTAATGTTATTACCTCTTGCCTGGATGATATCCACTTCATTAAAAACGAATCAATACACACTGAGCATGCCTCCCCGGTTTATTCCCGGACATCCAACAATTAGTAGCTATAGAACCTTGAAATAAAGTCATTGTTATAAAATAACTTCCTTTTAATATGCAAAAACTGTCTGGAGATGAAATTGAAGTATACTATAAGTCATAATCCCATTAGTAAACAAAATCCCTATGTACAAGGAGCTGATGAACGGATTCCCAGATTCCCTTCAGAGAGAGACAATACCAGTATTGGGATTGTCAACAGTCCTGCAAATCGAGATATTGATATATTCGCAAGAGTCACAGTGGATAAGGCTCCACTGGTGGCCATAAAGGCAGAGTGGCTGGAGGACCTTGACGGCACAAGCAATTGGAGAGTCGAAATGCCTTCTGCCAGGGCTTTTTCTGTTGTGGAATATTTTCTTGAACTTAAAGGGGCTGAAGACTTAGAAAATGGAGATGTAAAAACATATTCCTATACAGTAGATGGATTCAGCTCTGTGGACTCAGTCGTTTCCTGCGAAATAAGTGGTGATATCCTTTTCATTAATCTTAAAGTAAGAAACTTTACCTTTCAACGATCCTTTGATTTTTCAGGTTCTGGAACTATTAGAGTTGCACAAGGCAATCCTGCTTCATCCAAAAATAATACGGACAAAACGAATATTCGTACCTCTGTCAAAGGATTTAAGACCAGAATAAACAACAATGAAATAACAGTGTTTCCTGAAAATGGATGTGTTTCAATTAAAAACCAGCAAGGGGAAATTCTGTATTCAGAAACTGAATCTTTAGAATTTCGTATTAATTCAGTGGGAAAGGTTGTTAGTCTAAAGAATACTCTGGCAGCTTCCAAAGATGAAATGTTTTATGGTTTTGGAGAACGTTTTAACAGTCTTAATCAGAAGGGAAATAGTCTTGATGTAAGGGTATATGAAGAGTATAAGTCCCAGGGGGGAGGTAGTAGAACCTATCTGCCTATCCCTTTTTTTCTGTCTTCTGGTGGTTGGGGCCATTGTGTGAATTCCGACCGCAAAGTCAATTATGATTTAAGAGAAGATAATTCCTGGTCATATGAGGTGGAAATAGAGAACCTGGGTCTGGAATGCTTTTTCTACATGGGCAGTCCTTCAGATATTCTTAAACACCAGGCACAGTTAACAGGATTTCCTGTTCTTCCCCCTGACTGGGCTTTCGGCCCATGGATGAGCAGCAATGAATGGAACAGTCAGGAGCGGGTGTTAAAGGAATTGCATACAGGTAGGAAACTGGATATCCCCGCAACTGTTCTTGTTATTGAAGCCTGGAGTGATGAAAAGAATTTTTATATATGGAATGATGCCCGGGACTGTAGTTATATGATTGAAAAAAACTATTGTGTTATGGATAAAAATAACATTCCCTATAGGGTGAAGCCCTGGTGGTTTACAGACAGCCTCGTTATTGATTTTACCAATAAGTTGGCAGCAGAATGGTGGTTGAAAAAAAGGGAATACTTAATTGATGAACTGGGAATAGACGGCTTCAAGACAGATGGAGGAGAACACCTTTGGGGGAGAGGACTTCGTTTTTCTGATGGTAGAACCGGTTCTGAATTATGGAATGCATATCCCCACCTCTACATTCAGAGTTTTATGATCACCGAACTCCCCATGTTGACCGAACGCCCTGGAATATAGCTGAGAGGAATGGAGTTCCTGAAGTAATAGGTATCTACCGTTACTTTGCCAAGCTCAGAATGCAGTTGCTGCCATATATTAAAGAAGAAGCTGAGAATTGCTGCGAAACAGGTGAGCCTCTTATGAGAGCAATGTTCATCGATTATCCCGATGATTCGCAATGCTGGATACTGGAGAATCAGTATATGTTCGGACGAAACCTGATAGTTAGTCCTGTTCTGTTTGAGGGGGAGAAAAGAAGGGAAATATATCTGCCTGAAGGTAAGTGGTCTGATTTTTTTACTGGTAAACTGTATGCAGGTAACAGGAATTATACCATTGACACTCCTTTAAATAGAATCCCTGTTTTTAGTAAGAAAAAATCCCTTATTGAATCCATTTCTCTTCCAGAGGAAGTTAATTTATGAATCATGAAGACCTGTACAATAAGAGTATAGATGTAATAATTAAAAATCAGCATTTGAGTGGTGCATACATAGCATGTCCCTCATTCCCCTCCTATAATTACAGTTGGTTCCGGGACAGTTCATATATAGCATATTCTATGGATTTGATTGAGAATTTCAAAAGTTCAGAACAATTTCACTCCTGGGCTGTAAATAATATAAATAAAAGAGAAACTGAAATACGTCGTTTAATGAATGGAGATATGGATAATTATGAAGAAGTGCTTCATACCCGATATCAACTTAATGGTCATGAAGGAGCTGATTCCTGGGAAAATTTCCAACTTGATGGATTTGGAGTCTGGTTATGGAGCCTGTATGAACATGTTCAGCTGTCCGGTAGAAAAATAACCAAAGAGATTGAGAAGGCAGTTGAACTAGTTTCAGGGTATCTCTCTATGTTATGGCAGAAACCGTGCTACGATTGCTGGGAAGAAAACAGAAATGAAATGCATATATATACATTATCCTGTATTTACAGGGGATTAAAGTCTTCTGATTCACTATTGGCAAGTAATACTTTTGCTAATACTACAAGTCAGATTAAGAAATGGATACTGGAGGAAGGGGTAATAAGTGGATCGCTTTGTAAATTTAAGGGTAATGGAGCCATTGATTCAAGTCTTTTGGGTGTACATTTTCCGAATGATGTATTTGGCAACAAAGAAGCAATTATGCGTAAAACGGTAGACCGAATACATTCTGAATTATATAAAGCTGGAGGCCTTCACAGGTATGCAGAAGATTCATACTATGGGGGTGGTATCTGGATTTTATTGACGGCGTGGTTGGGTATCTGGTTTTTTGATGATGGAAATCCTCAGGCGGCTGAAGAAATCCTTGACTGGATTGGAATAAAAGCAGATAAAGACGGTCATTTAGCGGAGCAGTATGCAGATTCCTTAAATAATTCAACCTTTTTACCCATTTGGAATAAAAAATGGGGGGAATCTGCCAATCCTCTTTTATGGTCCCATGCCATGTATATTATTCTACATAAGAAACTGTACCCGGGCATATAGTTAGATCTAAAATTACATTATTTATTCCAGGGATTTGAATTGTTATCTTGATAAATGTTTATACAAAGTTTATACTTTAACTATGGAAGCAAAAATACAAAAATGGGGAAATAGTCTGGGTATTAGAATACCTATGAATATGATAAATGGCCTATCCCTCAGAAAAGGATCGATTGTAGAAATCAACGAAGAATCCGATCAGTTAATAATTCGTCCTAAAGAAAAACCAGGTTTAGATGAACTTCTGGATGCAATAAATGTTGATAATATACATTCAGAGATTGATTTTGGTGAGATACAGGGAAATGAAATTTGGTAGGGTATGAATATATTCCAGAGAGAGGTGACTTGATCTGGTTGAATTTCAATCCACAATCAGGACATGAACAAGCTGGTAAAAGGCCAGCAATAGTTTTGTCTCCATTAAAATATAATAGGAAGACCGGATTATTTATAACATGTCCAATTACAAGTAAAATCAAGGGATATCCTTTTGAAGTGGCTGTAGAAGGTAAGAAAATTTCCGGTGTAGTTCTATCAGATCAAGTTAAAAGTTTCGATTGGAAATCCAGAAATGCAATTTTCATAGAAAAAGCATCAGATTTGACTTTAAGTAAAATACAGGAAAACCTGATGGTTTTAATTCGGTAGAATAATTTAACTCGGAAAGTTTACTAATTTTAATACTTGTTTTTTTACTAATAATACCAGATAACTGTAATGATATTTCTTCAACTAATTTGCCATTGCCAATAATTCAGAACATCTTCCGCGAATCTCTGAAATTCATCCAAAACAATTTTAGTTCCATCCTCCAGGATAGCAGTACCGGGGAAATGTCCGAAAAGTTGATGCTGTATAGACCTGATAAGTAAAAGAATGACTAAGGAGAACCTGTCCTGTTAGGGCTGAAAATCCATCTTAAATCGTCTGTCACTGCTTGTTATCTGCCATGGTTTCATATAGTTGGATCTATTCATTTCAAATTGTATATCTGCCACTTTATGGGTTTACTCCTGATCTATCCCAGGCCAATGACCGAAGAAATTGATTATACAAAACTGGATTCTGAATAGGATGAAAAAATTATACATCCTCAACCTATGTCTATGTAACTATGTTATGACTCCCCTGCAAAAACAATTTATCATCGTAATTAGAACTTTCTACAAGTAATTCTTCTTTTGTTCCTCTAAGAAGCTTTTGCTCTTTTGATAGCTGAAAGTTCAGATTTTAAACGATGTTTTTCCTTTCTTAAATCATATTCATCCTGAATCCCAAGCCAGAAATCCGCGGAATTGCCAAAGTACTGTGATAGCCTAAGGGCTGTATCTGCTGTTATTCTTCTCCTCCCTTTTATTATTTCTGAAATCCTGGTGGCTGGCATATTTGTATCTTTTGCAAGCCTATATGCACTTATTTTCATTGGCATTAAAAATTCTTCTTTTAAAATCTCTCCTGGTGTTACATCAGGTATCTTATTCATTTTTCTCTCCTTCGAGACCACTAAATCCTTTGACTTAATTTCTCAAAGTTAATACGATAACCTAGGCTTGAAGCCAGGGCTTGTACTGTATTTATAGTAACATTTGAAGTTTTTTCAGTTTTAATATTTTGGATAATACTTGTTGAAATTCCGGATTTCTCAGAAAGTTTTCTTACAGAAAGGTGTTCTTCCTTCATTGCATCCAACAAAAATTCTGACAATATAAACTTGTTATATTCTTTATCAAAGAGTTCTTTTTGGTTTTTATCTTTCATGAACTTATCATATGTAGATTCTGTTTTTTTACTCATAGTATGAACCCTCCTTAACTCTCTCAAAATACTGATATTCTAAATAAAAACTTATTCCACATTAATTGATTTTCCATTTAGAAGAGAAGATGTGTTAATATATTTTTCTTCAACACTGTCCCATTTATAATATGATTCAAAAATATCTATAGCCTTCATTT
>JAQIBN010000264.1 GCA_027859095.1 Spirochaetia bacterium
CGACTCTCGTGTATTTTTTCATAAATACACCTCCTATAATATTGTTGCTTTACAATACCATATCAACAGGAGTAAAGTGAGAGTGTTAAAGGGCACCACCGTAGGTGGTTTAGTTCAACTGAAGAATATATTTCCCCTGGAGGTTTTGGAAAATATTTTAATTTTTTTACTATAAACAGCAGCCCTACTTGTAAAAATCTGTCTACCTGAAGTATTATCTTCATCATGTTAGATTTTAAATTTGTAAAAGAAAACAAAGATGCTGTGCTGGAAAATATCCGGACCAGGTATATGGATGTAGATGTAGAAAATATCTTAAAACTCTACGATGAACGAAGTGAGTTTATTCAGGAAACAGAGGATCTTAGGCAGAAAAGAAATGAAAATGCCAAAAAGATGAAAGGGAAACTGGATAGTGAGGTAAGGTCTGCTCTTATAGAAGAGGGAAAGACTTTAAAAGAAGATATTTCTTCTTCCCAGGAAAAGCTGGAACGTGTAGAAAGTGTGCTTTTCAAAGAGGCTGGAAGAATTCCAAACATGGCTCATCCTGATGCTCCCTTAGGAAAAGAGGATAAAGATAATACTGAAATTAAACGATTCCTTGCTCCAACGGAGTTTTCTTTTAAGGCAAAGGATCATGTTGAACTTGGCCAGGATCTTGATTTAATTGATTTTGATACTGCAACAAGGGTTTCAGGTTCCAAATTTTATTACTTAAAAAATGAGGCTGTTTATCTTGAGCTTGCTTTGGTTCGGTATGCATTAGATATTGTAAGAAGCAAAGGGTTCACACCAATAATTACTCCGGATATTGCAAGAGAAGAGGTTCTTGAAGGAATAGGTTTTAATCCCCGGGGAGAAGAAAGCAATATATATGCCCTTGAAGGAACAGGAACCTGTCTTATTGGCACCGCCGAAATAACCCTTGGTGGTATTCATGCAGATAGTATTATTGATTCAGAGAGCCTGCCAATTAAAATGGCTGGGCACTCTCACTGCTTTAGAAGGGAAGCAGGAGCAGCTGGACAATATTCAAAGGGACTTTACAGGGTTCATCAATTTACGAAAGTAGAGATGTTTGTCTACTGTCGACCTGAGGATTCTGAAAAATATCATCAGGAGATTCTTGGTATTGAAGAGGATATTTTTCAGGGACTTGAGATACCTTTTCGTGTAGTTGATACATGTACCGGAGACCTGGGCGCTCCGGCATATAGAAAATATGATCTTGAAGCCTGGATGCCCGGAAGGGGTGAAACCGGTGAATGGGGTGAAGTTACCAGTGCTTCCAATTGTACAGATTACCAGGCCAGACGACTTGGAGTAAGATATAAGGAAGATGGAAAAACAAAATACCTGCATATGCTTAACGGGACAGCTGTAGCTGTATCAAGAGCAATTATTGCAATTATGGAAAATTTCCAACAGGAAGACGGAAGCATAAGGATACCTGATAAATTGATACCCTATACAGGTTTTTCCCAAATAAAAAAAGCGTAGAGACGCCCAAATTGAGCGTCTCTACGGCCAGGGTCAAACAATTTCTAAAAATGCACCGGTACAGGATACAAAATGCAGGAAATTCTTAAAATACAAAATCTAAAATTCCAATATCCTGCCTACCCTGGTCTTGATTTTCCGGAACTGTTAAGAGGAATCAATCTTAACATTAATGCCGGTGATTTTAAGATTATTATCGGGAAGCCCGAAGCAGGCAAGTCAACATTATTAAAAATTATTCTATCCCTTATTCCACGATATACACAGGGGATAATCAGCGGTACCCTTGAATTTAAGGGCACTCAAATAGATAAATATAAGCCCTATGAACTGATAGAGAAGATAGGTTCTGTTTTTCAGGATCCGGATGAACAGATTTTTACAACATCCTGTGATACAGAGATAGCCTTTGCATTGGAATCTCTTGGTGTGGAAAGGGAGGAGATTAAACAAAGAGTTGATACTGCCCTTGAAATTCTTGAGATAGAGAAATTGAAGTATAGAAATCCCGCAACTCTGTCCGGGGGGGAGAAAAAAAAACTGCTGATGGCATGCCTCTATGCAGCCAATCCGGATCTTTGGCTCCTGGATGAAATTTTGGACGAACTTGATCCTGGTGCAGTAAAAAAAATTGTTCAAAGACTCCTTAGAGAAAAAAGAACTGTTATTCTTTTCACATCCAAAATGCTTGATATTTTCAAGCTGATCCCAGGAAATATTCTGGTAATAAAAGATGGCAGACTAATTGATACAACGAATATGGTACAAGAAGCGAAAGAGATGCTGCTTATTGAGGAAGGCCTCATTTTCAACCCTTCTGAATCCGCCAACAGACATTCACTTGCAGAAATTACTGAGCCTCTGGTAATTCTTAAGGATCTAAAATACAGATACCCCGGAAACGACGATTTTCATCTTTCTATTGATAATTTCCATATAAACCGGGGAGAAATTGTAGCTCTGGCGGGGAGGAATGGCTCCGGGAAATCTACACTGGGAAAGCTAATAGCAGGATTAAGAGATAAGGAAAGCGGCTTATTAACTGTAAATGAAAAGAATGATCTTCCCTGTGGATACCTTTTTCAAAATCCTGATTATCAGATTTTTCTTCCAACTGTAGGAGAAGAACTTAGTTACGGTATTAAACTCATGGAATCCCAAATTCAGAATACAATTGACAAATTCAATCTTCCTGATAAGAATGTGCCCCCAACCTTGATGAGCTATGGGGCCAGAAAAAGGCTCCAGGCTGCTGTTTATTATCTTATGGAAAGGGATCTCTATATTCTTGATGAGGCTGATGCCGGATTATCTCTGTCCGATTTTGAAAATATAATTAATATTCTTCATAGAACGGAAAAAGGAATTATTATTATATCTCACAATATGAATTTATGCAGCCGATATGCACATAGAGTTTATCTTATTGAATCGGGCAGAATTGCAGAAGAATTTGAGAATGATCTTCTAAAGAATTTGAAATCTTTCTTTGGGAATGGAGAATCAATATTATGATTACCACTACCTATGTTCCAGGAAACTCTTTCCTGCATAAAACTGATCCCCGGATAAAAACTATCCTCCTCCTGACTACAGTTCCACTGTTTTTCTTCCCTCTATCCATTACTGCAATGATTATGATTCTTATTTTACTCACAGGAACTGCAATTTACAGCCTTGGATTTTCAAGATTTCTGCAGCCAATAAAAATGATACTGCCTATACTGGTATTTGTAACCATACTTACACCACCATTTATTAGAGGCGGTGATGCAATTTTATCGATAGGGGAAACTGTAATTTTAACAACAGAAGGCATTACACAAACCCTTAGACTTATCTTGAGATTCTCCGGAATAACCTTAAGCTTTTATCTTTTTTTCGCAACAACGAGTATTAATTATTTTATCCTGACTCTTAACTGGTTCAAACTCCCCTACAGAGTGGCACTTATAGTTACAATTGCTCTAAGGTACATCCCTTACATGATCACTATCTATAACAATATAAAAGATGCTCACAAACTCAGGGGCAATGATTACAATAAAAAAAAACTTAAAGAAAAACTGAACAGTATATTTCCAACTCTGGTATCGGTTTTGATCCATGCTATCAAATTGATTCCAGCTCTATCTATGGCGCTTGAACTTAAGGGAATAGGACTGGAGACGAAAAGATCCACGTATTCTGTTATTGTTTCCTCGAATTTGGCCTTGCAAATTATTACATCTGGGGGTATTGTCTTGCTGACTATTCTTATTGCATTGTTTATATAGGAGCAGATATGTCTGACAAAGAAAATAAATCCTCTATTACAAATCTTCCGGCTTTTAAAATTGCATCACTGGCAATTCTGATAGCTATTACAACGGTATTTACATTTATTATCCGTATTCCTATAGTGCAAACCAAAGGATATTTTAACTTTAGTGATGTTATTATTTTCTTTACTGCAATAACCTTTGGTCCCGTTACTGCTTTAATCGCAGGGGGCATTGGTACAGCACTTGCAGATTTACTTGGCGGTTTTGTATGGTGGGTACCTTTTACATTCCTAGCCCATGGCCTCCAGGGACTGGCTGTAGGTCTGATATTAAGAAAGAAAATTAGCATACCTGGAATTCTACTTGCCTTTGCTGCGGCTACAATCATAATGGCAGGTATCTACTTTATTACAGCAGGGATAATGTATGGCTTTGTCCTTGCAGCAGTAGAGATACCCTGGAATATTTTACAGAATCTGGCAGGTGTAATTGTAGGAGTACCTCTGGCTGCAGCAGTTAAAAAAGCCTATCCGCCTATTCAGAATTACAAGTGGTAGAGTGAAGTGGGGAAAGCCTGTCAGGCTATGGTCTATTGGCCTTTTAGTCTAAAAATCTATCTTCATTTTACTGTATCCAGCAGTTCATAGTATTTTTCCAATCCGGAAGATGAGGTAAACATAATGCTTATACGTGATTCTTCCGGGGAGATCCCTTTTATATAAACAATCTCATCTTTAATTGAAAAACTCCGATCCACTGCATGGAGTGTAATGTCATAGTTTTTTACCTTGTAAATATGAATGGGTACAAGAAGACTAATTCCACTTCTGTTGGCATCGACAGTAGTGGAATCGAGCAACTCACCTGTGCCGAGATCAACTTTAAATTTTTTTAATATTACCGGTAGATCCTTTGCGGGTATCCTTGAACCGCTTCTCCTTTCCCCCATTAAATAGCTTCCAAAAGACTCTTGAGATAACTTATTTTCTTTTGGCAGGTAGAAATTAAACTTCCCGCCTCTCCTGCTCTGCTGATTCTTGAATCAGACCATAACCATCTAAATTTATCAAATAGCTGTTTATATTCATGGTCATTTACCCCCCTCCAGTACTCTTCTTTTCTCTTTTTCAGACTGAGAAAGGAATCTGCAGGTTTTGTAGTTCCGGACATCAGGTACATATCCAAGGGAAATCGTGCGTTATACTCGTTCCATAATGACAGGTTTTGATCAACTGCAGATTTTTCCTGTTTCTCCCAAAACTCAAGGATATCAATAATATGTTTCACTGGTTCGAAGGATTTCTTGCCTCCATCATATATTACACAACCCTCTATGGGAATTATCATCTTTTCAAACTGCGAAAATTCATATTCAGGACTTATAAGACTCCCCAATTTATAACTTTTCAGCAGATCCGTATTAGGCAGAACATTATTTAAGGGACTGTTTTTTGAGCCCAGAGCAAATCGACCCTCCAGATAAATTAAAATTGTCCGCTCATATTCCGGGTGATTTTGTTTAAATATTTTATCCCATTTTTCCAAAACCTCTTCTGCTTTAATACCGCCGATAGTTACAAAGAAAAAATTCTTCAAATTGATTTTCTTTCTGGTCAGATAATTATCCAGGTAGTGGAGGCTGTTATCTAAAGAAGCCCCGGAAGCTACGATATCTGCACTGTAAATGGTCGGATCATCGGGTATCTGAAATTTTCTGTATGAATCATCGGAGATTGAAAATTCACCATTCTCTTCAAATCTCTGACTGGTTATGTAGGAACTTGAATGCCACTTATATCCAAAAGCTTTCTGCAGAGCATTTCTTACCTCAAAGTTAAGCCCCCCCCCTGAGTATATGATATACATTTACATGTTTGGAACTGATACGGCTAAGATGTTCAATGTTATTAAGAACCTTAAGGGTATTGGTTACCCCGTTTTTCATAAGATCTGTAAAATCAGAATTTACTATCTCCGGGAAATTCAACATATTCCTGGTATCACTGGTAGACACAACATAACGCTTTAAAACAGAATCCTTTTCTGTACTCTCGATTGAATATAAAGAAACTGCTTCATCTTTGAATTGTCTTTTAAGAAAATCACCCTTCATTAGGACTCCTTAGGTTGCATAGGCGACCAGCCTATTATTATCAAATTATACTACAATATTTTTTAAACTTCAAAACAAATTGTAATAATTAAGATTTTTTCGCAAACAACTATCAGACTTTTATCTGACAGATATTATACTCATCTTCTGATTAAATAAAAACTGGCTGCATAAATAAATTCTGCATAATAGAGAGGAAAACAAAGGATAATGCTCCTGAAACCAAAGGTGTTGCTACCCATCCCATTCCAATTTTCCCTATCACACTAAAATCGATATTTCTTCCTGATTTAGCAAGACCAATACCCAAAATAGCTCCGACTACAGCTTGAGAGCTTGAAACTGGCACCAAGGGCCAGGTTGGAAGATGATGGCTTAATAACCAGGTCTGAAGGGCGGTGGAAGCAAATAAAAACAACACGAGAGAGCTTGATAAAACAACTATAAATGCAGCTATTGGAGAAAGTTTAAAGATACTGTTCCCAACCGTCATCATAACTCTTTTTGAATAAGTAAATATTCCTACTGCGATTGCTAATGCACCTAAAAGAAATAAGATCTGCACACTGGAAAGTGAAAAGAACCCGGCAATATGTATATCAGGGAATGGAGAAACAGGAATAAATACACCCATAACATTTGCAATATTATTAGCACCCAGACTGTATGCTCCAAACGCACCTGTAATTAGCAGAGCAGCTCTTGTATATGAATCCATACGAATAATACTTATTCTAGTATGTTTCAATATTTTTTTTATAATAAAAAAAAGGATAAAAGAAAAAATTGCTGATAAGACAGGACATACAACCCAGGTTGTAACAATCTTAGTCAAAGCTGTTGCATCTGTGGGCTTACCGGAAAATAAATTCCATCCAATTATTGCACCTACTACAGCCTGGGAGGTGGATACAGGTAATTTCATTTTAGTCATCCAAAATACTGTAAATGCTGCTGAAAAAGCAACAGTAAATGAACCTGCAATTGCATTGACTGCACCAAGTTTCCCAAGAGTATGCGAAGCACCAGCACCGCTGACAACTGCTCCAATAATTACAAAGATTGACCCCACAATTGCTGCTGTACCAAAGCGAAGCATTTTTGTACCCACTGCAGTGCCAAATATATTTGCAGCATCATTGGCACCCAGGGACCACCCCAAAAACAAACCACTGGAAAGAAAAATTAATATCAAGGCCATTACTTACTCCACTTCTATCAGTTTAGATACTGCGTTTTATTGTTGCTACTGATAATCTTTCACAAACATCCTGTCCATCATCTGACAGTTTGGCTATAAGTTCTACAAATTTACTTAAATGCGCTTTCCCTGCAAGATCAGTAACAAAATCATCTGAACCAAATAGTTTCCTTTTTATTCTATTTTCAACTTTATCAGCTTCGTGCTCATAAAAAAAAGTTTTATTTATGTGATCATTAATAAGATCAGAATTGTTGATATAGCACCTGGCTGCAAGCACAGTAAAATCAGCAGCTTTACATGAAGCATCTACAAGTTCAATAAAATCTTTATTGAGCTCTTTTGGGATTTTGGGTCTTTGAATATCAAACTGGACAAGAACTTCCTCGGTTGTATCAATGACATTATCAATTGTTTCCAGCAGACTCAGCATATCTCCTCTTGATTCGGGAAGCAGCATTTTTGAATATAGTTGATGTCTTATTCCTCTTCTTAATTCATCAACTGCTGTTTCAAGTATATTTACATCTTCCATTCTCTTAATAAAAATATCATTTTCATTGTTAAGATAATTTTTAATTGCTGCATCAAATATCATTATTGCATTCGAAATATTATCCAGCAATGATGCAACATCACCCTCAATTTGGGAAGCCTGGTTAAAAAGTAACCCCATTTATACACTCCTATACCTGTTATACTCAATTTATCTGTATTTTAATGTAAACTAATATTTTTATAAAGGTCATTTACGGATTAATAATAAAAAGTTATATTACTGAGGGGGGGCCATATGAAATACTCAGGCTTGTTTACCGATTTTTATGAACTTACGATGATGCAGGGTTATATGACACATCAGAAAAATGAGGAAGTTGTTTTTGATATGTTTTTCAGAAAGCAGCCTTTTTCCGGAGGATACTCCATTTTCACTGGACTCAATGATATGCTTGAAATACTGGAGAATCTACATTTTTTCCAGGATGATCTTGCTTATCTTAGAAGCTTAAAAGTATTTAGAGATGATTTCCTTGAATATCTTCAGGGGTTTAAATTTTCAGGATCTGTTTATGCTATGGATGAAGGATCCGTAATATTTCCAAACGAACCGATCCTCCGTATTCACAGTACAATTATTGAAGCACAGTTAATAGAAAGCCTTATTCTTAATACAATAAATTTCCAAACTCTAATTGCTACTAAAGCTGCCAGAGTCTCTTATGCCTCCGGGGGAAGTACAATTTTAGAGTTTGGCTTACGGAGAGCACAAGGATTTGACGGAGCACTTACCGCCAGTAGAGCTGCTTATATAGGAGGGGCTGATGCAACTTCAAATACACTTGCAGGAAAGATATATGGTATACCTGTAAGAGGATCAATGGCACATTCCTGGATAATGGCTTTTAATTCAGAACTGGAAGCTTTCAGGAAATTTACAGAGCTTTATCCTGACAGTGCTATTTTACTCATTGATACTTATGATACCATGGGTTCAGGTATAGAAAATGCAATTATTGTTGGTCTTGAACAAAAGAAGAAAGGAAAATCTATATCGGTAAGACTTGATAGTGGAGATTTCTTCTATCAAAGTAGAGAGATAAGAAAGCGTCTGAATGATGCAGGCCTTGAGGATTCTAAAATTGTTGTGTCCAATGACCTTGATGAAGAAATTATTCATCAGTTACTAACTGATGGAGCTAATATTGACACATGGGGTGTTGGAACAAATCTTGTCACAGGAGGCACAGATTCTGCATTTGGGGGTGTTTATAAACTTGCAGCAAAAAAGAAAGGAGACAAATATTTAGCTACTATAAAAATATCGAATAATGCAGTTAAACCTACAACTCCAGGAGTAAAGCAGGTTTATAGGTTTTATAATAAAGACGAAAGTGCAGCAGCAGATCTTATTGCGTTGGAAGAAGAAGATATTACTGCTACACGTCCCTATACTTTTTATCATCCGATGTACTTTCATGATAAATTTACTCTTTCAAGCTACGGCAGAGTAAAAAAAATGATTTCAATAAAAATGCAAAATGGAAAAAGAATAAATAAGGATCTTCCAATTAAAGATCTACAGACAAGGGTAAAAAATAATCTTAAATGTTTTGATACTTCATATAAAAGAATAATAAACCCACATATTTATAGAGTTTCACTTTCAGAAAAACTAAAAAGTTTAAAGGCGGAACTATTAGATGAGTTCAAATAGTGATGGAACTATCAATATTGGAAATAATCAAATTGGAGGGGAAAATCCTGTTTTTATAATTGCAGAAATTGGGACATCCCATGATGGTGATTTAAAAAAAGCTGAGGAATTAATTATTTCTGCTTCGGAAGCAGGTGTAAATTGTGTAAAATTTCAATATGTTATTGCAAAGGAAATCATCCATCCTAAAACTGGAAAAGTTTTTCTCCCCGGAGGGGAAATCCCACTCTATGAACGCTTCCTTCAGCTGGAAAGACCCCAACAATTTTATGCGGAACTCAAAAGAATTACAGAAGAAAATAATCTTTTTTTTCTATGCACTCCTTTTGGAATAGAAAGTGCAAAAAAACTAAAACAGATTGGAGTCGAAGGATTTAAAATTGCATCTCCTGAACTCAACCATTACCCCCTTCTAAAGGAAGTTAGTAATTTACCAACAATTTTATCTACTGGTGTATCAACATTGGGGGATATAGAAAAAGCTCTCCTATATACATCTAAAAATACAGCACTCCTGCATTGTATAACATCTTATCCCGCACCCGAAGAGGAGTATAATTTAAAACTAATCCATTCCATGGCAAAGCTCTTTGATATGCCTGTTGGTATATCTGATCATTCAAAGGATCCGTTACTTGTACCAGTGATTTCAGCAGCATTAGGTGGTTCTATTATTGAAAAACACATTACATTATCAAGGAATGGTGACGGTCTTGATGATCCTATTGCTATTACACCTCAAGAAATGGAAGAGATGTGCAAAGAAGTACGAGTGGCAGAAAATAGGGATTTTTCCGAAACATTTAACTGGCTTACTAATCTGTATAGAAAAAATAAAATTGAGAGCATAATTGGAACAGGTATTAAAAAACTGGCTCCATCAGAAATAAAAAACTACAGAACTACAAATAGATCAATACTGGCAATTAAAGATATTGAGACAGGGGAAAATTTTACAGAAAAAAATATTGCCTTATTAAGAAGTGAAAAAGAGCTTAGTCCAGGACTACCTCCTGAATATTTCACTGAAGTTTTAAAACGTACTGCAGTAAAAAACGTTAATTCAGGTTCAGGCATAAACTGGGATCATTTTTAGAATACTTTTTACTATCAAATCTTAAATTAATCAACTTCTATCCTTAAAGAATCTGCTGTTTCATATAATCTGAAAGTCATTACTTTTACCTTCTCCATGGTATTTGCAATTTCACTCACAGAAGCAATGCAATTAATACACAAAGTACAATAGTCCCATCTGACCATTGCAAATTATTTTCTTTATTATTACAGAGGAAATTGCAAAACTCGAAGAGTTTTACAATTTCCTGCATTTTGAGCCGCTTAGAATACCTTTTCGGGGTAATCAGTTATAGTTTTGAAAGCGGCTCTACAACTATTTACTTATTTTGAACTTTTTATTATAAATACTTAAATAATTAAATAATTAATATTAAATTTTACATCATTCTAACTACTAAATATTTATTTTGAGGATAAAATATGGGAAAAACAATAGCACAAAAAATATTTGATTCACACAAAGTAGATAACCCCGCCGGGGATATTAATGTGATAAATCTGGATGCTGTTTTCTGTCATGAAATAACTACACCTGTGGCAATAAATGATCTGATAGAAAGAGGAATAGACAGAGTTTTTGATCCAAACAAAATTAAAGCAGTAATAGATCACGTAACCCCTTCTAAAGACTCAAAAACAGCTACCCAGGCAAAGATTATGAGAGACTGGGCAAGAAAACAGGGTATTAAAGATTTTTTTGATGTAGGTCAGAACGGTGTTTGTCATGCCCTGTTTCCTGAAAAGGGGTTTGTAAGACCAGGGTATACTATTATCATGGGAGATTCTCATACATGTACACACGGAGCGTTCGGTGCTTTTGCAGCAGGTGTGGGCACAACAGATTTAGAAGTAGGAATTCTTAAAGGTGTGTGTGCATTTCATTACCCTGAAACAATAAAAATTGAAATTACCGGAACTCTTCAAAAGAATGTTTTTGCAAAAGATGTAATATTATCTATCATTGGTAAAATTGGTGTAAATGGTGCTACAAACAAGGTTATGGAGTTTACCGGTCCTGTTGTAGACAGGATGACTATGGAAGAAAGAATGACTCTATGCAACATGGCAATTGAAGCTGGAGGGACGAGCGGAGTATGCTATCCGGATAGAACTACAGTCGATTATTTATGGGAATTTATAAAAAATGATTATTCTTCAAAAGAAGATGCTCTTGAAGATTTTTCCAAATGGAACTCTGATTCTGATGCAGCTTATTCAATTAAGCTTACACATGATATATCTAACCTTAAACCAATGATGACAGTGGGTTATAAACCCGATGAGGTCCAGGAAGTTAATGGAAAAGAAAAAATAAAAGTTGACCAAATTTACATAGGTAGCTGCACGAACGGCAGAATTGAAGATTTACGGGAAGCTGCTGCAGTCCTTAAAAATCAATCAATCAGTCCGGATGTAAGAGGGATTCTTTCCCCTGCTACACCGGCTGTTTATAAACAGGCATTGAAAGAAGGCCTTATTGATATATTTATGGATGCAGGGTTTTGTGTTACAAACCCAACATGCGGTGCTTGTCTGGGAATGAGTAATGGGGTTTTGGCAAGTGGAGAAGTATGTGCTTCAACTACAAACAGAAATTTTAACGGTAGAATGGGAAAAGGTGGAATGGTTCATCTTATGAGTCCTGCAGTTGCAGCTGCTACTTCAATCGCTGGATTTATCACAACCCCCGATAAAATAGACGAGGAAAGGAGTCAACTAAAATGAAAGATTTTAATGGTAAGGTTTTATTTTTAGATAGGGCAGATATTAATACTGATGAAATTATCCCGGCAAAGTATCTTACAGAAATTTCAAAATCAGCTCTACAACCATACCTTCTGGAAGATCTTAAACTTGCAAATTTTTCGTTAGAAGATCTCAAGGGAAAATCAATTATTCTTACTCGTGAAAATTTTGGCTGTGGATCATCCAGAGAACACGCTCCATGGGCATTGGAAGTGAATGGTATAAATCTTGTTATTGCGGAAAACTTTGCAAGAATTTTCAAACAGAATATGTTTAACTGTGGAATGATGGCAGTTGAATTGAGTAAAGAAAAAATTGATGAAATTTTTAAGACTTTCAATGGAAAAGAAACAACTATTGAAACAGATATTGCTAATGGAAAACTTATTATTAAATCATCTGATACAAATATAGAAGTTGATTTTTCAGTATCAGAATTTGATAAATCTCTAGTGGAAGCTGGTGGATGGATAAACTACGCAGATAAAAATTACTAGAAAAATAACCCATAAATTATACCTTAATTTATGGGTTATATATTAAATTTAATGTTATTCCTTAACAACAACCTGCTGGGAATCTTTTAATCTAAAAAGTATTTCATTCTCGTAAACCGTAATCTCTTCTGGCCAATTTTGCGGCACCGTCATTGTAGAAGAAGAAACAACAGTGACATCAATACCTGCATTTTTTGCCAATAATGCAGTATCAAGAGTATAAAGAGTTTCTCCAAATATAATTAACTTTTCCCCTGGTTTAAAGGGATAATGTTCAATCATCTCACCAACCTGATAGCTTGTAAAAAAAACGACCTCCCCTGGAACCGGGCAGAAGATTTTAAATCCCTCTGTATCTTTTCTCTGTATTCTGTACCAGTATAGTTTTGATTGTCATGACTATCCTGACACTCTATATTTTTCATTATATATATACTTACTTTAAGATAGTAAAGTATATATGAACAAATACGATCATTTTTAATCAAAAGAATACACTCATTTATAATAGTCCTATATTTTTACCCAAATTTATACTTTACTATTGTCTTCATATAGGTCTTTTACTATGATTGATTATTCTTGGAAAGAAGGTTTGGAGTCATTATGTTAAGACAATATTTCAGAATATTTATACTAAGTAATTTAATTATTGCATTTCTCTTAATATTTTCCTGCGGAAGTAAAGAACTTTCTCTAAAAGAAATTAAAGCTGCACAGAAGGGAGAAGAAAATGCACTTCTTGCAAAAACAGTAAACAAGCCTGGTGGTCAGGCATTTGCGTTAGGAGAAGTGGGAGGGACATGGAACAATTCTGTTACCAACGATCCAAAAACATTCAATCTTATCGTAGCTCAGACAGATGCTGAAGCAATGGGAATAATTGGAAATCTATATGACTATCTTGCCGACTACGATCCCTATAAAAGAGAGTGGAAACCCAATCTTGCGTCCTTTAAAATTTCCAACGATATAAATGAAGGAACACTCAAAGTAGTATTCACCCTTAAAGATAATCTTTACTGGACCACTTTTAACAGTGATAATAAGATACCCGTTACCTCGGATGATGTAATATTCTGGTATAATGAAGTGGAGGGAGACCCGGAAACAAAATCTTCCGGATACAATGGGCAGTTTCTTGAACTGGAAGATGGAAGCTCCGGGCATATCGATATAGAAAAAATTGATGACAGATCTTTCGCCTTTTATTTTCCGAGAATTGTAGCCAATCCAATTCTGACACTTAATATGTACTTCGGTCCTAAATATCAATATGCCCCTGCAAAAGAAAGGGCAGGAATTGATGGAATGAAAGATATGTTTACTGTTGATACTGATGTTACTGCTCTTCCCAGTATTGGAGAGTTCTATCTGATAGAATACACTCCCGGAGTTAGACTTGTTTATGCACGAAACCCACACTATTGGAAACTGGATGATAAGGGAACTTCCCTTCCATACAGAGAAAAAATAATAACAAAAATTGTGCCCGACCAGAACACCGAATTCCTTTTATTTAAGAATGGTGAAAAAGATAGCTACAGCGTCAGACCCGAAGATCTTGAAGATCTTCTTACTCCTGAAAAACCTGACTATACTGTATACAATGGGGGCGCTGCTCTGGGATCATCCCTGCTGTCATTTAATCAAAACCCCTCCAATTTAGAAGATAAATACTACCAGTGGTTTACTCAGAAGGAATTCAGACAGGCTATGAGCCGTCTTCTTAACAGAGATAGAATTATCAAACAGGTTTACCGGGGCCTTGCAGAACCGGCTCTCGGCTTTTTTGCAACAGCAAACCCCTACTATGATGAAACTATTAAAAATCAATATACCTACGATCCTGAAAAGGCAATAAGCTTACTTGCCGCCATAGGCATAAGCCCTGATTCTGAAGGAAAGATGACTGATGAAGCTGGAAATCTGGTGGAATTTGACCTTACCCTTGGAGCTGATAGTACAATAGGCATTGATACCGCAAATATCTTTGCAGATGAATGCGGAAAAATCGGCCTTACGGTAAATGTAAAACCACTTGATTTTCAAAAGGTTGTCGATATGCTGCTTTCTTCCTATGATTGGCATGCAGTAATAATAGGCCTTGGTTCAAACTACTGGCCGACACAGGGAAGCAATGTATGGCCGTCGAATGGGAAACCTTCATATGTGGAATCCATTACAAAGAGAACCAGCTACTGAATGGGAAGCCAGAGTAGATTATCTTTATAATGAAGGTTCCTACACAGTGGATGAGAATAATGCTGCAGAAATTTGGAATGAATACCAGGAAATAATTCTGGAACAGCTACCGGTAATTTACCAGGTTCATTCTCTTTCATTTTCTGGTGTTCGAAATAAATGGGACAATGTCTTTTACGATACTCTCGGAGGTCTTGAAGGTAACTATTTATTCTTAAAAGAAGAATAAATTGAAAAGAATATTTCAGGGTATATATAAAAATAATGATAATTCTCCTGGATGGAACTTTACTAATCCATTCAGGATAATAATTAGAGCTCTTTTTGATTTTAAACAAAAAAACCCCCTTCTTAGTTTCATCATAGTTAGATTTTTGTCCATGATGATTATACTTTTTATTCTTGGCTTTGCGGTTTTCGGCCTTATGTCCCTGGCACCAGGGGATATTGTAGACAAGTATGCTCAGAAACAGCTCCTTGCCATGTCCGAATCTTCGGCTGCAAATGACGAAATAATGAGTAAGGATCAGGTTGCTTCTATAAAAAGAGAACTCGGTCTGGATCTTCCCTTTTATTTGCAGTATATGAGATGGTTGGGTAAGGTCTTTATTGAACATGATCTGGGCACATCGATGATCAGCAGAGCTCCGATTTTATTTCTAATAAAAAGCAGACTTATCAATTCAATTATTCTCAATCTTATATCTTTATTTTTTCTTACTGGTATTTCTTTTGTTATGGGAATTTATTTCTCCTCCAAGGTTGGAACCAGAACAGATCTGGCCGCAACTTTCATTGCCTTGTTCCTCCATGCTTTTCCAGGGCTTCTTTTACTCATTCTGCTTCAACTCTTTGCAGCTGTCTCGGGACTATTTCCTGTGACAGCTTATCCAAACTTCCCCTATTCCGAGGCACCGGCCAGGTTTGTTTTCAGTTATCTTCATCACATACTTCTACCACTTATTGGGGCCTTCCTTGGCGGTATAGGCGGGACTATGAGAATGATCAGAGCCACTATGCTGGATCAGCTTGGGCAGCCTTATATAACAGCCCTCCGCTCCAGAGGAATTGCAGAATGGAGAATTTATCTGAGTCACGCATTCAGAAATACCCTTAATCCGTATATTACCAGTAGCGCAAATCTCCTGGCCAGTCTTTTTTCAGGATCTCTTATTCTGGAAATAATTTTTTCCTATCCTGGCATAGGCAGATTGATGTACGATGCAGTTAGACAGGAGGATATAAATCTGGTCCTGGCAAATATAATGTTTATATCATTTCTGGTTCTAAGCGGGATGCTTATTGCAGATATACTCCTGGCTCTAGTTGATCCTCGAATAAGGTATTCAGGAAAATGAAGAATTTCCTGCGTGCACTCCGGGGTAGACCAATTGCTACAATATCTTTAGCAGTTCTCCTTATTCTCTATCTGGGGATGGCTTTTGCAGAATTTATAGCACCCTATTCCCCTGGAACCAGCTTTGCTGATTACAGTTATCATCCCCCAAATGTAAGATTTTACAGCAAAGAACTTGGACTCAGACCCCAGGTTCAGGCCCATGCTGTGATCAACGGGATTACCTGGGAATATGCCAGGATACAGGGCGACCACACAAAGATAAGTTTTTTTGTTAAGGGAGTTCCCTATAAACTTTTTGGATTTATACCAATGGAGCGTCATCTTTTCGGAGTCGGACAGAACTCGAAATATCCCTTATATATTATGGGTTCAGACAATCTGGGACGTGATTTATTCTCAAGAATTGTATATGGCAGCCGTATTTCTCTTTCTATAGGATTTATTGGAATATTTATATCAATGACTCTGGCAATACTATTTGGTGGTTTGGCCGGCTTTTACGGAGGAATACCTGACTGGCTAATTATGAGATTCTCAGAATTTTTTATACTGATACCCGGGCTTTATTTAATTCTCTTTCTCCGTTCGATTCTATCCAGCACTATGGATTCAGGTCAATCTTATATGGTAATAACAGTTATTTTATCTTTTGTAGGATGGCCTGGAACTGCAAGATTAATAAGGGGAATGGTACACAGTATAAAAAGAGAAGATTTTATCCAGAATGCCATTCTAGATGGAATCCCCGCAGTCAGCATTATTTATAAACAAATTATACCGCAAATGTCATCTATTATAGTGGTAAGCATTGCGCTGGGTATTCCGGGATTTATTCTGGGAGAAACTGCACTCTCCTATCTGGGCCTTGGTATAGTTGATCCTGCAGTAAGCTGGGGCTCCCTTATAAACAGAGATATTTCAACAATAAATAATCTTAAGAACTACCCATGGGTTCTCTCACCTGGACTTTTTCTCCTAATAACCACTCTGGCCTTTAATTTTATTGGTGACCTTCTTAGGGATGTTTTTGATCCATACTACAAGGATAGACGATAATGATGCTACAAATAAATAACCTCAAAGTCGATTTTTCTACACCCAGAGGGATTCTGAAGGCAGTTAGAGGAATTACATTTAATTTATCTGAAGGAGAGTTTTTAGGCATTGTAGGTGAAAGTGGAAGCGGTAAGAGTGTAACAGCTGCTTCGATTATGAAACTTATACCTACTAATGGTTTAATAAAAGGAGAAGTTCTGATGAATGGGAAAAATCCTTTTACTATGAGCACGCAGGAACTCCTTTCTTTCAGAGGTTCAGAGATTGCTATGATTTTCCAGGAACCTGGTCGTTCCTTTGACCCCATTTATAATATAAGAAAGACCTTTTTCGAAACATTTAAAGCCCACGATCCTGCAATAAACGAGGACGAATCTGAAGCAAGAGCTATCAAACTGCTTCAGGAAGTTCACCTTCCTCATCCCGAAGACAGGCTTGGGAACTTTCCCCATCAATTCTCCGGGGGCCAGCTCCAGCGGATTATGATTGCATTAGCACTTGCTTCCAACCCGAAACTCTTAATTGCCGATGAACCTACAACAGCTCTGGATGTAACAATCCAGGCAGAAATAGTCGAACTCTTAAAGGAATTAAAAAGAAAACGGAAACTCGCTGTAATTTTTATAACCCATGATATTGAGCTTGTATCACGGCTGGCTGATCGTATTCTAGTAATGTATAGCGGACTGGTAATGGAAGACAATAAAGCTTCAACGATACTAAAAAAAACCCACCATCCCTATACCCTGGGGCTTATTAATTCTCTTCCAACCTTTGGGAATCATTACAGCACCCACAAATTAGTTTCAATCCCAGGGAATATTCCGGATCCTGTACTCCCGGGAAAAGGATGTCCTTTCGCCCCCAGATGCCGGATGGTAAAAAGTGAATGTAGTATGGAACTTCCGGCATTAAATAGGGAGGATGGTGCATACAGATGTATTATTAAGGGTCCAAAGGTAAACACTGAAAATGGATAATATTCTGGAATTTAAAAATATCGAAAAACACTTTAATCTTGAGGCAGGCCTATTTTCATCATTTGGACGATTTGTATATGCAGTTAATGATGTTTCAATTTCTATACAACGAGGAACAACTTACGGGCTCGTGGGGGAATCGGGTTGTGGAAAAACGACCACAGCAAGAATGGCAGTAGGTTTGTACACTCCAAACAAGGGAAATATAGTTTATTATGCCCAAAACGGTAAAATTTTCGACTCAGGTAATATGAATAAACAAGACTTGAATGAACTGCGTGGTAAAATTAAGTATATTTTCCAGGACCCTTCAAAATCACTAAATCCCAGAATGAATATATTTCAGATACTCACAAGCGGATATCATCATTCCTCCCTTTGGCCCGGAAAAATGAAGGCACGAATAGAGGCCGAAAAAATTATGCTCGATGTAGGCCTTGCTACAGAAGATCTACTCAGAAGACCCGCAGAGTTCTCCGGTGGTCAGCGACAAAGAATATCGATTGCAAGAGCACTGATTATGAAACCCGAGTTTATTATCTGCGATGAGGTTGTATCGGCCTTGGATGTTTCCATTCAAAGCCAAATTTTGAATCTGCTCCTGGGGCTCCGTGAGAAATACAAACTCTCTATTTTGTTCATAGCCCATGACCTGACAGTAACTACATTCTTCAGCGATAGGATTGGTGTTATGTACCGAGGCAGAATTGTAGAAGAGGGGTCTGCCCTTGAAATTGCCGGGAATAGAGTACATCCATACACAAGGCTTCTTTATAATAGTATTCCATCATGGAAAGATGAAAAACACGAGGAATATGGTATGGGGGATAATGAAGTTTCAAATTCCTCTGAGTTTGATTCCGGTGTAGCTCTTAAAGGATGCCCCTTTGCACATCGATGCAAATTTAAAATAGAAATATGTACTGAACAAATTCCAGAATTAAGAAGCATCAGCTCTGGTCATTTTTCTGCATGTTTCAGAAATGGTGAAATCTAGAAACCTCAAAATAATTTTAATCCCGATCTAATAGAACTATTATCATATAATTCTGAGAAAGAGGACCAGGCTAACACCAAGGCCTCTTTCAGAAAAACATAAATACTTATAGAGCTTCTCTTAAGCCCCAATTTCCAGGTCTTTCCCATCAGCGGTACATAGTTGTAGTTGGCACATGTTAAATTATGAACTGTAACCAGCTCTTAATATTATCCACATGACATTTATGTTAGTAGGGTGAAGTATTAAAAAACACCTTGCTTTATATTTAATTCATATTATAATAATTTATCGTGTTCATAGTGGACAATAGTATTGAATAAAATTTATTAAAATTAATTTTCAAAGAACTATTATCTTTGTATTGTAATTATATTGAGATTAAGAGGAGAAGGATTAAATGAAATTTCAGGAGTTTCTTGCGATTCTGGATGCCAGACAGATTAACAGGTATGAACCATCCAACGATATACAATGTACTTTTGCCTCAGATATGATGAGTGAAGTACTGACTCTTCAGGAATCAGATATTGCCTTACTTACAACTTTAAGTAATCCTCAGGTAATAAGAACAGCAGAAATGCAGGATCTGGCATGTGTATGTTTTACATTTGATAAAACTCCTACCGAGGATACCATTAAACTTGCTGAGGAAAAGAATATACCAATAGTATGTACCTCTCTTTGTCTTTTTGAGGCATGCGGGAAACTGTATGAGGCTGGAATGCGTGGCGGAAAGCAGCGTTAATGAGTGAAGTCAGCAATGCAACTAAAATTCAGGAGCTCATTTATGAATTGAAAGTCAATGATGCATGTATGAATAAACTTATAACAACAAATCCTGAAATTCCAATGAATGCATTACGTATTGTGTTTCGGGATAATCGAATATCCGGTGTTCCTGTTCTTGACAGAGGAAATCTAGTTGGTATTATCAGCTTGGAAGATTTTATAGATTGGCTATACGATGGACATAAGGCGAGTTTAGTAAGGGATCGTATGAGCAGGAAAATTTCCATATTATATTCAGGAGAACCTTTGATTTCTGCAGTACAGCGTTTTGAAAAAACAGGGTTCGGACGTTTCCCTGTTATAGATCGCACAACTGGAATGCTATGCGGAATCATTACAAAAGGTGATATAATTGAATGCCTTTTACATAAACTTGAAATTGACTATCGTGAGGAAGAGATCCATCGGTACAGGGCAAGTCATTTATTTGAAGACATAGTTGGAGACAGGACATCTATCTGTTTTTCTTCCAATGTAGAAGAGAAAAATTTTGATAAGGCCGGTTATACTTCAAGCAGCATTAAAAAGACACTCAGAAGACTCGGAGTTCATCCTGACATCGTAAGACGGGCATCCATCGCGTCTTATGAGGCAGAAATGAACCTTGTTATTTATGCTACAAACGGAGTAATAACAGTTACTGTAAATTCGGAGCTGATTAAGATTACAGTAAAGGATTCCGGTCCTGGAATGGAGGATGTTACTAAAGCTATGAAGCCTGGATTCTCTACTGCTCCTAACTGGGTTCGGGAGCTAGGCTTTGGTGCCGGTATAGGTCTGGTAAATATAAATAATTGTGCAGATTCCATGAAAATTTCCTCTACCCCCGGGGTAGGTACAACCATAAATCTTGAATTTAATTGGAACCTGGAAAAACCTGCACCTTTTGGGGAAGATTTCTGTGAATCCAGAATATAGTTTTAAATTAATATCCAGAGTAGTACCGGACTTGAAGAACTTTTCATGGGTAAAAATAATTTTATGTATCTCAGTATTGTTCATATTTAAAGAGTTTTATAGTCAAAGGGGAAGAATCAAGCCAGAGAGTTATTCTAAACGTATTTCCCCCCAGCCATTTCACCCAAAAAGCAACTACCTTCCCCGGAGCTGTAATACGAAGAGGAAAGCCGTGTATCGGATGGAGCTCTCTACCATCAAATTGATAAGCAACAAGAATATCTCCCTTCATGACCCTGACAGGGGAAAGGTCTGAGAATAGCGGAGACCGATACTCTCTATATTCTGAATGAAGGGATGGTTAAGCTCTGCAAGATAAATAGCGAAGGTAAGGAACAGATTCTGAGAGTTCTCAAAGATGGAGAATTCTTCGGGGAATTGAATATATTCTGGGACATAAAAACTGCTAATTTTACAGCCTATGCTATCAGAGATACCAAAATATGCTCGATTTCAAAGGTAAAGATGAACCAAATCATGAAAGAGAATCCCGGTATATCTTTAAAATTTCTTGGATGTTTAAGCCATCGGCTTGCCAGTACGGAAAATCTGGTTCAAAATCTCTCTGCAGGAAATGCAGACTCCCGGACCGCCTTCGTTCTCCTTGAACTTGCGGAAACATACGGAGTCACCGGTCATTTTCTTTGTATTTCCGGTCATGGATGAGAAGAGAACCAGTGTTTTTCTGGAAGAGCCGATGTTGCTGCTCATTTCATCATAGATCTGAATAAAATCCCGGGCTCCTTCTCTTAATATATATCCATGGGAAGGGGCGATGACATCTATTTCCAGGTCTTTAATTTTTTCAATCATCTCTCTTTCATACATTCTATGGGGATGCATAATCAGTTTGTAATAGATCCTGAAATCTTCCAGGATATCATTGCTCTCCATGTCATCGAAGTAATTTTCATTAGCGACATGGGTGGAAAATATATCACAGGGAAATAGGGTTTTATCTTCAACACAATAGGTCACCATTGTTTCTTCTGTATGCAGGTAAGGTGTTTCTATGAAAGAAAGAGTTTTCCCACCGATATCCGGAATATCTCCGGTTTTGACAACCTTAAACTCTCTATCATGAAGCTTGTACATCTCTTTCAGCTCGTAAACAGCAGCTTGTGTACATACAATGATAGCATTTTTTGCTTTTGCTGCCAGCGTTCTCAAACCACCGGAATGGTCAGGCTCTGTGTGATTGATCACAATATATCGAATCTCTGCAGGATTGATTTCTTTTTCCAGCTTGTCTATGTACTCTTTCCCGAAAGTGATATCTACGGTATCAATGATTGTCGGTTTTTCGGATCTAATTAGGTAGCTGTTATATGTAGTCCCTTTGGTCAGTACGAGTCTGTGAAAGGGGACGTCCCGGTCATCAACTTTACCGACCCAGATTGTTTTGTCATTTAATTTTATACTCATCTTATCCTCCTGATAATTAATTTCTATTCAATATGATCTGAAGATAAATCAAACCAGGTGATAAATCTGAGATTTAAATCACAGTTTTCAATTTTTTAACTTTCAGAATTTAAAATGATGTTGTAAAATAAAGATGGAGGACAATTATGAAACTTTATCTTATCCAGCACGCATTATCAATATCAAAAGAAGAAGATCCGGAAAGAGGCATCAGCGATGCCGGCAGGGTGGAGACAGAGAGAGTTGCAGAATATTTCAAGAAATTGGATCCGGATATACATGTAATATGGCAGAGCGGAAAGAAAAGAGCCAGGGAAACTGCGGAAATTTTCGCCAAGGTGCTGGGCATCGATAACAGAATACTTGAACATTCAAATCTTTTACCCAATGATCCGGTTGTTCCCCATATAGCTGTTCTTGAGAAAATGTATAAGAATATTGTTATTGTAGGGCACCTGCCCTTTCTTCCACGGCTACTGTCACAGTTAACATCAGGAAGTGATAGCTGTCAGTCTGTAAATTTTAATAACTCAGGTATTATATGTCTTGAAAAAGATAAAGATCAGTGGAAAATCAACTGGATTACCATACCGGCCAATGTAAGATGAAAGAGGATAGAAAATGAAGCTTAAACAATTTCGTTATGGAGATGGTAATCTTGCCTATCTTATTTATAAAGGAGGATCGGCAGCTGCTATTGACGGCGGAGCTGTAGAGGAGATCCTTGGGTTTCTTAAAAAGAATTCTCTGAGGCTTGAATATGTTATTAATACTCATGATCATTGGGATCATACTCCGGGAAACAGCTTGCTGTTAAAAAGTTCCAAAGCAAAGTTTCTATCAACTGCAGAACTTACAGCTTTAAAATTTCTGGTACTGGAAGACAGCAGCATTTCAGTTTTTCCAACCCCCGGGCACACAATGGATTCAATTACATTCAGTTTTGATGACTGGATTATAACAGGTGATACCCTTTTCAATGGTACCGTCGGCAATTGCTATTCCGGAAACTATGAAATTTACTTTAAATCTCTGGGACGTATTTTAAACTTTCCTGTAAATACACGTATTTTTGCAGAGCATGATCTGGTAAATTACGCTTTGGGTGTCGCGGAAAACCTGGACCCAAATAATCCGCATATACCCGCTTACCGTAAAAGTTACAATTCTGATTTTGTTGTTTCAACCCTGGAAATGGAACTTAAAGTAAATCCATTTGTGCGATTTAATGATACTTCACTGGATGCATTTCGTGAGAAACTGAAAATGCCTCTGGACACTGACTATGAAAAATGGCGGGCTATGATGACTGTTCATTAACAGACGACTGCTATTACCCGAATGAGGAGATGAGAAGTTTACTTAATCCCTCCTATTCAGGACAGGCAGATCCATACCCGCTTATTTACATTGTTTGATATCTGTATATTCATAAATTATAAACCTCCATATTGACTTGTTTTTTAGTACTATAACTTTTTACCGAAAATATTGAAATGGAATAATTAATTAAAACTATTCTATCCCTTTCTGATTACTGGATTATAATATACTTTATTATTACCGGTGAAAAGAACTTCGCAGGTTTATGTACATTAGCCTGCAGAGGATAAGGAGGTATTTTTATGATTGGTATAACACAGGGGTGTAAACCCCAATAGGACAAATCCATAATATATGGTGGGGATCGTGACCTGGTAAAACAGGGAATGATCCCCTTTTTTTATATTTCTCTGCTAAAATTTATCTAAACAATGCTCCCTGAGCATATAATCAGGAAACTAAAGAAAACTTTATTTTAAAATATTTTCCAACATTTCTGTAATATTTGTATCTATCTAAGTATATAAGGAATTATTAATGGAAAATAAACTTATTCAAAAAGCAATAAAAGGAGATAAAGATGCATTTACAAGTTTTGTTATTTTATATCAAAGACGTATCTTTGGTTTTGTAAGACTGAAGATAGCTAACTTGTCTTCTGCTGAGGAAATTGTCCAGTAAATATTTTTGCAATGTTTATTAATCTTCATAAGCTGAGAGATATAGAACGATTCAGTTTCTGGATATTCCGGATATGCCGGAACTGTATCAATCAATACTACAGACAGGAGTTAAATAAAAAACAAACAACTTTTGAAGAAACAGATCACATAACAGAAGATGGGAAATTATTGAAAGAGTGGGATCATTACGAGGATCTTGTTCAGGCAGTATTAAAAACTGTCCAGGGAAAAGGAAGAAGTTATGAGTCTTCGATACTTCTCCGGCCACTCTTATGATGAGATAGCATCCCTCTGCGGTATCAGCATTAACTGTGTAAAAAGCAGGCTTTTTGAAGCAAAAAAGAATCTAAAAACACTAATTCCCAATATATATCAAGGGTTTGTATGACCCCATCTCCTTAATTCGTACCATCGGATAGATTAGTTTTCAGCCGAATCCTTACCCCAGTTTCTGAATCAATACTTATTTAGTTATCAGATATACAATCCTATACACCTGATATATACTTTACAAAGATTTACAATATAACAAAAAGTATGTGTTTAAATAAATAGAGGAGTGTTTTTATATGGAATATATTTTTAAGAATGCAGAATGGGTAAATAAACCTGAGTCATTTGAAATAGGGAAAAATTCTGTAACAATAACTTCTGAAGCAAATACAGATTACTGGCAGCGCAGCTACTATGGATTCAGGAATGATAATGCTCCAACATTATTAATTAAATCTGATATTAATTTTTCATTTACATGCAAAGCCTCTTTTCAATATAAAAACAGATTTGATCAGTGTGGTTTAATAATATACACAGATAGTGATAACTGGTTTAAAGCATCAATCGAATATGAAAATGAAAACTTTTCCCGCCTGGGCAGTGTTGTTACAAATAATGGTTATTCTGATTGGGCTACTACAGATGTAGCTACACAAACAGAAATTTGGTATCGCCTAAGTCGCCGGGGTCCGGATTTTCTTATTGAATTTTCAGCCGATGGGCAGGAATTCAAACAAATGAGAATTTTCCATTTGCATTATCTGGGAAAAACATCAGTTGAAATGGGTAAGGTAAATATACAGGTAAATCCAATTGTACCTATCAGGTTTGGCCTGTATGCATGCAGCCCAATGGACTCATCTTTTGAGGCTGTATTCAGTAATTTCAAACTTGAGGATTGTCTGTGGAAAGCTCATAATTCTGAATAAAATAATTTGCTATGCACTTATCAATCCTTTTTGAAAGCTTTTTTAACTTGTTCTGATATTTCTATCTGTTGTTGACAAGCTTTAATAGCTATTGGTAAAGCTTTTTCATCTGAATCACGGTTTCGATAATAAAGCTCCATCTTTGCTTGGTAATAAAAATGTCTATCTAGTATTGAAATACCTATGTCAATTAAAGATTCGGAGAAAATGGGGACGGAGGTGCAATTAATTAAATCCTTGACTCATGTGTTTCTTTTTGCTCTAATAACAGTATGAAAATATTAATGGTATCCAGTGAATGTGTTCCCTATGCTAAATCAGGTGGACTTGCAGATGTTGTTGCTGCACTTTCCCGGCAGTTGAATAATACTGGTCATGATGTAAGAATCCTTCTCCCGGGATATTCTTTTCTTGATCTAAATAAATCTGAAACTATTATTGATAATCTCAATGTAGTAATGGGTTTTAGAGAAGAAAATCTTCAAATTGTACAGAAAATATTACCCGAAAGTAAAGTTAAAGTATATTTTGCAAAGCATCCATTATTTACCAAAAGAACAGGAATTTATGGAAAACATGGCAGCCATGCTTACAGAGATAATCATTATCGATTTGCACTCCTGTCTGCTGCAGCCTTTTCTCTATCAATAAAAATAAACTGGATTCCAAATATTATACATTCCCATGACTGGCCAGCTGGTCTTGCTGCGTCCTATCTGCGTGAAAATAAAAAAAATGGTAGCTTTATGAATACAGAATCAGTATTTACAATTCATAATACAGGTTATCAGGGAAATTTCTCAAAATACGATATTCTCTCTACTGGACTTAAATGGGATAAGGTAAGCAAAGATAAAGCCAATTATATTGATGAAATAAATTTTCTAAAATCAGGCATAGAGAACAGTAAAGCGGTTACAACAGTAAGCCCAGGTTATGCAGAAGAAATTAAAATTGAAGGGTTTGGACACGGTCTTGAAAAATTACTTGTAAGTAAAAAAGATGCTTTTTCAGGTATTTTAAATGGTGCAGATTATTCAGAGTGGGATCCTGAACAGGACAAACTACTGGAATTGAATTTTTCTGCAAAAAAACTTAATAATAAATGGAAGTTAAAAGAAAAGCTCCAAAAAAAAGCAGGCCTTTCAACTGATAAAGATAAAGCATTAATTGGAATGGTAGGAAGACTTGTTGATCAGAAGGGATTTGGAGAACTATGTAAAAAAAATGATAATACTCCTGGAGCAATAAGAAAGATCTGTGAAAATAAAGATATTCAACTTATAATACTTGGTACAGGTGAAAAATGGATAGAAGATGATCTTAAAGCCCTGAATGAAGAACTTCCAAACCTAAAAGTTTATCTGAATTTCGACAATGCCCTAGCCCATTTAATAGAAGCAGGAAGTGATTTCTTTTTAATGCCCAGTAAATATGAACCCTGCGGTCTTAATCAGGTTTATTCCCTTAAATATGGATCCATACCTATTGTCAGAGCAACAGGAGGGCTTAAGGATACAGTTGTTGATTATTTTACTGATAAAAAGAATAGTACCGGTTTTCATATTCCGGAAATGACTTCTGAATCAATTGTTAATACTATAAAATCAGCAATAGACCTCTGGGGTGACAATAAGGAAAGCATAGGAGAAATAAGACAGAGAGGGATGATGAAGGAATTCCTATGGTCGGAATATGCAGAAGAATATGAAGCGCTGTATACAAAATGCTTGGACCATGATTAAAGGATTTTGGGATTAACCTGATTACAAGACTATCTAAAGCTCTTCTCTATAATCAAGGTTCAGACAACTTTGAGCTGGAATTCATCTTTCGCTCCAGTCTCTTCAGTCTGTGTTTCAGTGCTTCACCTACCCTACTAGTGCTGCTTTTTTGCATTAGTAGGGTAGTAATATTTAATGCTAATTCAATATCTTTAATTTTATGTTCATAGTACTTAGCCAGCTCAAGGCCCTGGAAAAAATCTTTCTGATTCTGCCACATCTGTTTCCAAATCTCTGCAGCTACTTCAAATTCCCCATTACGCTTATAATAAATACTCAGTATTTTACCAGCTTCATAATCTTTATTAAGAAAACTATCTTTTAACAGTTCCAGTCCTTCCAATCTGTTTCGAAACAGCATCAACTTTCCAAAGGAAGTTTTATCGTTTTTAGGAATATTATCAGGATTAGACCATAGGTCTTCCATATGGGCAAAAAGAATAGCCAAAGATTTAATGTCCTGAAGATGATGTTTAAAAACTCCTTCAAGAGGCTCTGGTCTATTAGTTTTTAAAAAATTAAAATAGATATCAGGCACTTCTACGCCGGGAATATCATCTACCCTGTTTATATCAAGAATTCTATTTTCAATAATGCCCAGACGACAGGAGGGAAGCCTTTTTTTCCACAACCTTCTTGAAGTATGAAGAAGATCAATTTCCGATATTAAGGGCAATTTTAAACGTTTTATAAGAAACCTTGTTCTTAGAAGAGGATGATCAAAACTTTTACCATTATAAGATACAAGTATTTTATCTTCTGATAGCAATTCCTTAATTAATAAAAGAAAATCTATCTCACCAGGGAAATCATGAAGAAAATACTGATTAATAATTAATCTATCGTTTTTCACCCATCCAAAACCTGCAAGAAAGGCTAATGTACCTGCTCCCCCGGAAAGACCAGTTGTTTCAAGATCATAAAAAATCAGATCCTCAATATTTCTATTTTCCATCTCAGGAAATAGCAGAGGTATATTTTTTCGAATAAAATTATCATTAAAGGGAGAATTAAAAATTCCCTGACGTATAGATACATAAGATTTTAGCTGTTTCCAAGGAAATTCCAGTGGTATTATAAATTCATTTTTTGGTTTTATATTTTTATTCGTATCTCTGGAAGTTCGTATTCTACCTAAGCGACCAGCCAAAGAACCTTTTGAAGACATATCAGACAGAATATCCCTGTGTATTAATTTCCGGATGGAGCCATGCTTTTAAAAATTTGGAAACTTCCCCCTTCACCATCTCCTGTCCTCTTTCACTCACAGGGCCTATACAGGAAGGACACCCCTCTTTACAGTTACAAGTATTAACCAGATCAGTTGCTGCCTTTAAAATCAACGGTAATTTTTTTAGAAAACCTTCAGCTAAACCTGAACCTCCAGGACATGAGTCATAAAAATAAAGTGAAGGTTCATCTGTATACTGATCTTTAAGTCTCTCTGCAACAGCAATATCATGACTGTCACACATAAGAAAAACTGGGGCTACATTCTTTAAGACTGTTCCTGCACGACCAATCACTTCTTCTTTAAGACTATCATCAATTAAATCGAAAGCCTTCCCTGCAATAGTACTCTTTTCCAAAACAAGAACTGCAGACCTGGTATGCATCTCCTCTTCAGGAAGAAAAATATCTCCATATCCTATATTTTCATGGGTGGCAAATTTAAGTTTTTTATACTTTGTAACATGGCTTCTTACAAGGACATCACCAATTATTGTCCAGCAGGTATTTGAAATATCTTCTGCATCTTTTTGGAGTAATTTAATGTCAGTTTTAACTATTGAATCAGTATAGTAGTTTAGATCAGCTTCCTCTACATAACAGCACTTGTTTTCTATATCAAGATCTTTAGACAGATACTGTTCACCACGATGAATGTAAACTGCATTCTTGAATAAAAGTTCCTTGGCCGAAGGAAGATCCATCTCTCCAATAACCTCATTTTTCCCGTTAGTGGTATTTATAATTACTATATTATCAGGTGAAGCAGATCTTAGGCCTATTTGTTCTGCAGGATAAGACCTATCTGCCCAGTACCAGCTTCCACCGGATAAGCGAACAACCCCTTCCTCTTCCAGATATGACATGAAGTCTTTTACAGGCCCTGAAAAATTATCTGTATCCTGAAAGGGAAGTTCAAAAACAGCACATTTAAGGTGATCCAGAAGTATAAATATATTATCAGGATTTACCCATGCAGATTCTGGACTCCTTTTAAAAAAGTAATCAGGATTTTTTACAAGATACTGATCTACAGGGGAAGCAGAAGCAATTATTATTGCTGCAGATAATGTATTACTACGTCCTGCTCTTCCAGCCTGCTGCCAGACAGAAGAAATTGACCCTGGGAATCCGGCTAGAACTGCTAAATCCAGCCCGCCTATATCAATTCCAAGTTCAAGAGCAGTTGTGGAAACTACTCCATGTATTTCTCCTGTACGTAAGCCCTTTTCGATAGCCCTCCTTTCTCTGGGAAGAAATCCTCCTCTATACGCTTCCACCCTTATTTTCTTATTTTCATTAAAATGATTTCTTAAATTTTTATTTATATAGGATGCAATTAGTTCAGTTCTTACTCTGGATCTGGCAAATACAATGGTTTTAATTTTACTGCCAAGAAAATTGCTTGCTATTTTACTTGATTCTAAAACAACACCCCTGCGAATACCCTGAACAGGATCAACAAGGGGTGGATTATACAGAACTATATGCTTCTCTCCAGTAGGGGCACCATTTATATCAATAAGTTTTAGATCCGATTCAACTATTTGCCTGGCAAGCTCCAGAGGATTACTTATAGTTGCAGAACAACATATAAATACCGGATCAGACCCATAAAAACTAGCAATTCGTTTTAGGCGTCGTATAACATTTGTCATGTGAGAACCAAAAATACCTCTGTAGATATGGACTTCATCGATAACAACATATTTTAGATTACTTAAAAACTTAATCCACTTGGGGTGATTTGGAAGAATCGCGGAATGAAGCATATCAGGATTACTAATTACTATTCGTCCCGATTCCCTTGCAGAAACCCTTACAGATGCTGGGGTATCTCCATCATAGGTAGAGACTTTAATAGGGATTTTCCCTGTTAATATAATTTCATTCAACTCAGACTGCTGATCCTGACTTAGAGCCTTTGTAGGGAATAGATATAATGCTCTTTCTTCAGGATTTTCAATTAATTTTTGCAGTATAGGGAGATTATAACAGAGCGATTTACCACTTGCTGTAGGTGTTACTACAACTATATTTTCTCCGGTCGTAACACTATTAAAGCTTTCCGCCTGATGGGAATATAGCTGTGTTATTCCTCTTTCAATAAGTGTATCCTTAATAACAGGAAAAACTGCCCCAGGAATATCCTGATAAATCCCCTCTTTTGGGTCTATCTTCTCCCACTTTGTTACATTATCCGTAAACGCACCATCCATAGCCAGAGCATCAAGTTTATTTTTAAGATTAGTCATGTAGGGATTATATCATCTTTTGAAAGCATGTCGATACAGAAGATGATATTTACTCAAAGCTATTAACCTAACAAAGTTCCTCCGTCCCTAAGAAAATGCAAAATAAATTAGAAATAAGTTCATAATTTTTATATAGAATAGCCAGTAACCTAGCTTCTATTATCAAATAGTTTCTATACAAAATCAAACCATTTATGATGAATATACCACAACCCTCCATATTTATAATTTTCAGGTCTTTTTACTATGCTTGCTTTTACAGGATTATTACAAATATATTTAAAAGTTGCTATCAGCTGTTTATAGCTCTTTATTACAGTACTGTGAAATCTGTCATACCAAACATGTCCTTTTAGATTGTACTTTTTATTGTAGGCTCTACCAAAAACACCTAAAATCCACTGCATTATTCTGGATAGATTCTCTTTTCTACCAGGTTTAATCTGCAGATGAACATGATATTCTGCCCCTATTATTCTTTGCCTCTTCCTCCGTCCCTATTATTTATTTCCTTGAACCTTTTATCTTTATCCATCCACATAGAAATATTTTCATTATCCAGAATAAGAGGCATACGTTTTTTTGTATTGTGAACTTCTGCTGAAATTCCCTCTGCCTTAGTTGTAACAACCGAAAAAGTTTCATAAATATTTTTATTTTCCATGTTAACCCAACGATCCCAAATACCTGCCATAAGAAATGGTGATTTATCCGGCATATATAAATAGTAGGGATATTTCTTCCCATCAATCTCTTTCCATTCAAAATAACCATCTACAACAATTCCGCAACGTTTACTATCTGCCGGATGGCGATAAGAAGGTTTTTCATTTAAAGTCTCAAAGCGGGCATTAAAGGTTTTAAAACGAATTTTTTCAGCCATTTCTATATTTTTTTCCCAAAAAGGAATAAGTCCCCACTGGAGGAACTTAAAGTTTTGGGAATCTTCGGCCTTTAATACTGGCCAGTAAGGAAGTGAAAATGCAGATTTAAAATAGACTTTTTTAAAGTCAGATATATCAAAAACAGCATTAAACATCTTTTCCAGAATCTCCGCCTTCTGTGATAAAGATGCATTAAAACACATAGTATTCCCCCTCTAAAAAAATTTTACTAATTAAAAAATATGAGCAATAGGAAAGTCTTTCATACGTGTTGTATAATTTGGAGACAAATAATTTCTACGCATCCCCCAGTCTTCCCTAAACTCACTTGCACAAGGATGGATTGTATGTTGTCCATACTTATCGTTTATCTCATCCACTCTTTTAATAAGATATCTCTTTTTTGAATTGTTATCATCAAAAAATTTTATCTGCCTCCCACTGACAGGCTCTATTCCAAAAAGAAAGATTGTAGTTCTCCAGTACTCAAATTCGGATGAATAGATTTTCTTTAATAATGTTTTGGCCACAGCGATAATATCCGGTAAGTAATCTGTAGGATGTATTTCTGAACTGACATGCCGTACTCTTCCAAATGTTTCCAAAGAGATAGTAACGGAGTTAGCTGTGCAAACCTGTTTTCGTAATTTCTCCACAGCAAGTTCTGCATAGTAGGATATTGCCTCATTTATTATGTGAAGGTCTCTGACAGGACTTCGAAATTGTCTGGCACTTATAATTCCCTTTCTGGGATTTACATCTACTGTCAAATCTGCCATAGGGATACCCTTTAATTCTCTTTGAAGCATCCACCCAACTGATGTCATCTCCTTTTTTACTATCCACCCGGGAATCTTAATAAAATCTGCAGCTGTTCTGACACCTGCAAATTCCAGTTTTTTTGCATAAGAGCTGCCTACACCCCACAGATCTTTTACAGGTGTAGCGGCTAATGCACTGGATATAACATCTGGCATATCCAGAATAAGGCTTCCATCCTTCTGTTTCGCCAGCCTTTGAGCTACTTTTGCCAATGATTTGGTAGAAGCTATTCCTATGGTAGTAGGTATACGAGTTTGCCTTTCAATTGTATTGCGAATGGTATCTCCATAGGCTTTAAGGTTTTTAAATCCGGAAAGATCAATAAATGCTTCATCAATAGAATAGATTTCAACTTTAGGTGATAGATCCCGAAGAGTCTCCATAACTCTCCAGGAGATATCGTTGTAAAGTGTATAATTTGAAGAAAAAAATACTACGTTGTTATTATCAATAATAGACCGGGAATCTTTGAACCTTAACCCCCTTTTTAACCCAAGGGCTTTTGCCTCAGGATTCAAGGCAATTATCCAGTGATCATTATTCGATAAAACTATTATAGGGGTATCCATTAAATCAGGCCTGAATGCTCTTTCACAGGAACAGTAGAAACTCTGGCAGTCTACTAATCCAATCATGATGACCTTAGTAAACGCACAAGTCGACTTACCACACCTACAATATCTTTTTCAGTCCCGGCATACCGTCCAATTACAAATTCTCCATCTACAGTATGTATAATTAAATCGCCAACCTTTGGGAGTAAAGAGCTGTCAACAATGGCAAGATCTTTGTCACATACCATATAATCCTCATTTCCACTACCCCTTACAGTAAAGACATACATGGCATGAGGTTTTGGAAGGAGAAATGAAGTCCAGTCAATATCATTTTCTGCATAAACTTCTGCAGGAGAGCCAAAACCTGTCGTTCGTTGAGTACGTTTCATACGCTATAATAGTACTATACATATGTATAGTATATAGTAAATTGATAAAATTCTAAAAAGAATTTCCTTGACCCCAGCTAATATCTAATTTAGGCTGTTCTATAAGAAAGGATGATAAAAAGATTTTGAAATATTTTAATACATTTGATCAAATACTTTTTATCATATATAGGAGCTAATGATGGAAAAAACTGTAGCAATAGTTCTTGGCGGAGGTAAAGGAACAAGACTCTTCCCTCTTACAAAGGAAAGGGCAAAACCAGCTGTGCCATTTGGTGGTAAATACAGACTGGTTGATATTCCAATATCAAACTGTATAAATTCTGACCTAAAACAGATCTATATTCTTACACAATTTAATACGGCTTCCCTCCATAATCATATTTCGAATACATATATTTTTGATGTATTTACCAAGGGGTTTGTCGAGATTCTTGCAGCAGAACAAACTTTTGAAACCACAAGCTGGTATGGAGGCACAGCAGATGCGGTTAGAAAAAACATGAACCACTTTCGGGGTCAAAAACCCGATTATTACGTTATTCTTTCAGGTGACCAGCTCTACAGAATGGACATTGAGGATATGCTTAATAATCATAAAAAAAGTGGAGCAGATGTTACAATAGCGTCAACTCCTGTCACACGCAAAGATGCAGAAGGTCTTGGGATTGTCCGTTGTGACAAAACAGGAAAGGCCATCTCCTTCCTTGAAAAACCTGCTGCAGATGTAGATATATCAGATTTAAAATTTGATCAAATTCTTGTAAAAGGGATGGAGAATGTTGCTCCAAATAAGGAATTTATGGCATCCATGGGTATTTATGTTTTTAATGCAAATGCAATGGAAGAACTTCTTGATAATGATTTAGTAGATTTTGGAAAGCATATACTTCCTAAGGCCATTGAGGACAGACATATTAACGTTTATCCTTTTACAGGATTCTGGGAGGATATAGGAACAATTAAAGCCTTTTTTGAGTCTAACATTGATATTGCATCACTTACACCAAAATTTAATTTTTATGATGAAGAACGCCCGATTTATACTCATAGAAGACATCTTCCTGCCACTAAGATGAACTTTTGTACTGTTTCCCAGTCTCTGGCTGCTGAAGGAAGTATTATTACCAATGCTTCTATTGTTAATACAGTAATTGGCAATAGAACAATAATCGAATCTGGTGCTAATCTTGATAGTGTTTATAGCATGGGGGCAACTTTTTATGAAACAGCAGCCCAGAAAAAGGCAAATGAGAAAAAAGAGCTTCCTAACATGGGAATAGGCAGAGGTTCTATGATTAAAAAAGCCATAATTGATGTAAATGCAAGAATTGGAGATGGATGTCGTATTGGAGTTGACCACAAAGAACGTAAGGATGGAGAATACGATAATTACTGGATAGTAGATGGTATTATTGTAATTTCAAAGAATGGAATTATTCCGGCGGGTACAAATATTTAAGACTCTGGACAATTTGATTATCTGAGCCAGCCATTTTAAGGCTGGCCATTTCATCTAGAGCAAACCATCCTACTTCACTGTGTTCAGTAAGTATAAATTTCTCTGATAACAATTCAATAAGAAACCCGTATATTTCAAATTCCTTATTTTTATTTCTGAATTCACCACTGCAAATTCGTTCTCCAACTTCAACAGTGACATTCAGCTCTTCCTTAAACTCCCTAATTAAAGCCTCTGAGGGTGTTTCGCCTTTCTCAGCTTTTCCACCTGGGAACTCCCAGCTTTCACCAATTGATGTGCCTGGTAGTCTTAGTGCGAGTAAAAATTTACTATTTTTAATTGCAATTCCTGCTGTAGATATTATCATTCTATAAAAAAAGTACACCTGGAAAAATAAAATGTAAAGTACCAGCTACTATTGCTGCAACTCCTACTATTGATGAGTGCTTAACAAAAATACTATCCATTTTGTGAATAAGACCTTTTCCCGTTTCATTATTTTCGGATATATATTCAATTGAAAGTGTAAAACCAGAAGTTAATAGTGCAAGTGCAGGTAATAAATCTCCAACAATTAGTACATCTCCAATAAAAACACTAATTATTTTTAATATCCCTACAATTAATAATGATGATATCAATCCAATACGTAGAGCTGTTCTACTATAAAGAGTTTCTCTTAATTTAAAAATTATTGGAAAACGATCCTGAAAATATGGAGCAGCAAGAATTGATCCACCAACAAGATTTAAACAAATTGCTAAAAAATAGAATTGAACCATAATAAACCTCTCTTTATAATTAAAACATAATGAAAAGTAATATATAGGTCAATAGAATGAATCTAATTTAATTTTTATCAATTTTTACATTTAGAACAGAACTGGTTCCTTTTATTGTAACTTTGGAACTGGCAACCTCTGATCCGTCAGAGGGAAAGCTGATACGATAGGTTAAAGACTTTCCAGGTAGAGGAAGGAGGTCATTTATAAAGATATGTTCTTTACTGTTTTCCAGGTAAAACTCTATATCCACTAAATCAGCAACACTACTATTACCTTTATCCTTATTAAAAATTGATAAACTAAGAAATATATTATTTTCACTACGATAATCTGATAAATTAAGGCTATATCCTTTTAAATCAGGAATTTCATATGACTTTCTGACAAAAGGAATTACAACAAGTATTATTAAAACAATTACTGCTATATCTAAAAGTGTAATAAGGAGTGTTTTATTATTTTTAAACGCCCCGCCTTTATATGATTTGGGTTCTGTAAACCTGCTATTCTCGTACTCTTCCTTTTTGAAATAATAATTATGCCCTGTATCATGTGAGTTCTTCTTAATCATAAAACCTCCATATCCTTAACAGCCCTGGATATATAGGATAAAAGATCTTCTGCTAAAAACCATCCATTCTCTTTAAAACAAATTTTACCTATTTTCTGATGAATAGTTACACCTAATACAGCTGCATCATAAGGTGTAAGACCCTGAGCAATAAAACCTGCAATTATACCTGAAAGAATATCTCCACTTCCACCGGTAGCAAGAGAAGGATTCATACCATCAACAATGGTATAATCACCTTCAGGAGTTACAATAAAGGTTACATGACCCTTTAATACTACTACAGCTCCATATTCAGCTGATGTTTTTTTGAGATAAGGAAGAGGAGAAGCAAGAAATTTATTCTTATGGATACCCGAAATTCGGGAATATTCCCCAGGATGAGGTGTGAACACCCATTTCCCTTTAAGATATCCTGGATTATTTTCAACATCAATCTTCATATCTACCAGAAGATTCAAGGCATCTGCATCCAGAACTCCAGGAATGTTACTATCAAATAATTTAGTAAGTAGTAATTTTCTATCTTCAACTCCCCATCCTGGACCTGCCAGAATAGAAGAAAATTCGTTAAATGAAATTTTATCTATTTCTGATTCTATTTTTTTAACCATAACTGAAGTTAAACCCGATACTGCTTCAGTAAAAATATCTTTGTCAGCAAATAATGTCACAAGACCTGATCTTGATCTTCCTGCTGCACTTGAAGAAAGAACTGCTGCACCAACAGTACCAACAGAACCCGCAAAAACGGCTGTATGACCTCTGGTCCCTTTATAAGCCCATTTAGGTATATTGGGCAATTTAAGTTCATCATGATAATATATATTTCCTGCATCAGTAGGATTATCCAGGAGAGAAGGAGGAAAACCTATACTTACTACTTTAATTTCGCCTGAATATGGCCTCATAACAGGATAATAAAGAATTGTTTTTGGAAGACCAATTGTGAGGGTTAAATCAGCTTTGATTACAGGGTAATCTTCTTCAAATTCATCTCCTAAACCGCTGGGAATATCTATTGATATTTTTTTACCAGAACTTGAATTAGCAAGGTTAACAAGGGCAGCTGGATTTGAGCGGAGTGCTCCAAGGAGTCCCGTACCTGTAAGACCGTCAATTACTAATCCTGATTCTGAAATAATTTTGTCTACAGAGTCTTCCTCTTCTGCGTGATTAAATATTGGTATTCCCAGATTTTTACATATTTGTTTATGCAGCATAAACATCTCGCTGCCATCAGATTTAGATATAATAATACTTAAATTTTTGATACCTGATATCCATGCCTGCCTTGCAATGACCAGTGCATCACCACCATTATTTCCAGAACCTGAAAGGATAACAATATTTCTATTGTATAAATTATTTATTTCAATATATTTTTCTATATGTATCCAGCATTTAATACCTGCATTTTCCATTAATAAAAATCCTGGAATTTTGAAATTATCTATTGCATGTTTGTCAATTTCAGACATTACCTCTGGACTAACTATCTTCATTCTGAACTCCTGCAAGCTGATCACTACGCCACCACACAACTTCAGCTTTATCATACTTACCAAGTAATGCCACGAGTAAACCGTTTGAATCAAGATACATATCTCTATAAGATATTTTTTCATCCAACATAGTTAATTCACTTCTGGTAAGAACTGTTCCATTTTTATCCAAAACCATGACATGTGAAATATTATCAGATATATATGTAAGAAAGAAAAATTTTCCTGCATTATTTACACCTAAAAAACCTGAGATATCATCACTTTCATCTATATTCAATTCAGGCATACGAATAAATCTTATATAACTTTCCTTTTTAAGGTCAAGTATCCATATATAAGACATTGTATAATCAAGATCATTATTCTTTTTATTGTAATAATCAATTTTAAGATATACTGAATTTTCATTTCGATCTGGAACAATTGTCTCAAGTGAAGGAATAAAATCTCCTTCGGAAGGGACAGGGAGGTTATCTAAGGGGATTATTACTGTATACTTTAAAGATCCCTTATCTGAAAACCAGTAAATATTCCATGTTTTTATTGTCCTGGTTATAATAATAATTTCATCATTATTGTTTACTTCTATTTTCTCAATATAAGGGAATGGTGTACCTCCAATGCCCTCTCTTCCAAGAAAATTAATAAAATTACCCTTATTGTCAAATCTTAATACAATTCTATTTAATGTACTGTCTGTACTTTCATCATAATCACTACGATTATCAGGTACAGTATCCTCAATTAGTACATGGTTTTGATTTGTAACAGCGATTTCTCCGATATTTCTAAAATTAAATGGATACGCATTCCTATTTGAAGACTGACCACCGATATTAGTATTGGTAAGTAATACAGGTTCAGGATTCTCTTTGGGGTTATAGTGAAGAGACAGGATATCTCCATAGGAATTAAACTCCATAACTTTATTAGAGTTACCATTTCCTATATAGATAAGACCATCTTTCATTACTATTCGCGATTTTTTATTAAATGGTACATTTGCCATCTGAATAAGATCAATTTGATCCTCACCCCTTCCAAGAGTAAGCTCAAATAAAAGTTTTTTTTCCATACCTGACTCTAAATTACATGCAGAAAAAGATATCATAGTATAGATAATTAATATTAAAATATGCAGCCTTATAAAATTGCTTCTCATAACTTATAGTAAGCTCTATGTATTAAAAATGTCAATCTTAAGTTATAGGAGGCTTTTCGATATCTATGGTAACAGCTTGTTTTTGGCTTTTTTCGCCAGTAATTGGTACTTGTATTAGAGAAGAGCTACTTTTAAAATTTCAAATGTAATACTACGAAAAAAGCTTTATAAGGTTGAATTCTACATCTAAACAGCAGTATATTAGGTTGATTATCAGATAAGTTGAGAGGAATATATAAATGCCTGGAATTATAAACGTACTTTTCGGTTCAAAACACGAAAAAGATTTAAAAGAATTACTACCACTGGTGCATAAAATAAATGCACTGGAAGCATGGGCTTTGGGTCTTAAATATGAAGACTTTTCAAAACAAACAGAAATTCTTAAAAAAAGGCATTTAGAAGGTGAAAGCCTTGATCAAATTTTACCGGAAGCATTTGCTCTGGTAAGAGAGGCCTCCAGAAGAACACTTGGAGAACGTCCTTATGACGTTCAATTAATGGGTGGTATTTCTCTTCATCAGGGAAGAATAATGGAGATGAAAACCGGTGAAGGTAAAACTCTTTCAAGTGTACCGGCCGCATATCTTAATTCCCTGGCCGGAATGGGTGTGCATGTTATTACAGTTAATGATTATCTTGCAGAACGAGATTCTGAATGGATGAAACCTGTATTCTCTCTCATGGGTATAAGTGTAGGAAATATTATTTCAAATATGGATAATGAATCCAGACAAAAGGGATATGAATGCGATATTACATATGGAACAAATAATGAATTTGGATTTGATTATCTAAGAGATAATATGAGATGGTCAAATAAGGGTCGAGTCCAGAAACACCATAACTTCTGTATTATCGATGAAATAGATTCAATTCTTATTGACGAAGCAAGAACACCACTAATTATTTCCGGACAGGCAGATGACAATACAAAAAAGTTTTCTGATGTTAACAGACTTATTTCAAAATTTGAAGAAAGCAGTAAAGATACTGAAACAGGAGAGTACCCTGAAATAAGCGATGGTGATTTTCAAGTAGATGAAAAATCGAAAAAAGTAATATTTACAGAAAAAGGTATGACACGAATAGAAGAGGTTCTTATTCAGGCTGGAATTATAAAAGAATCTCTTTATAATGATGAAAATTTTGAATTCGTTCATTATTTTACCCAGGCTTTGAAGGCTTATAATCTCTTTAGTAAAGATGTTGACTATGTGGTTCAGAATGGTGTAGTTGAAATTGTAGATGAATTTACTGGTAGAGTTCTTCATGGACGAAGATATTCAGAAGGTCTTCATCAGGCTATTGAAGCTAAAGAAGGTATTCGTATTGCACGTAGGAATAGAACATTAGCTACTATAACCTTTCAGAATTTCTTTAGAATGTATACAAAAATTTCAGGTATGACTGGTACTGCAGATACAGAAGCAAGAGAATTTGGGAAAATCTACAATTTGGATGTAGTTGTTATACCAACAAACAGACCTCTGGCCAGAATTGATAAAAATGATGTTATTTATCTTACAGAAGAATTTAAATATAATGCAATTTGTGATGAAATTGAGGTTCAGTACAAAAGAGGACAACCGGTTCTTGTAGGCACAGTCTCCATTGAAAAGTCAGAACATATTTCAAAACTTCTTTCCAAAAGAGGTATCAAACATGAAATTCTTAATGCAAAGAATCATGAAAGAGAAGCTCATATTATTGCAGAAGCCGGAGCAAAACGTTCTATCACGATAGCAACAAATATGGCTGGTCGTGGTACAGATATTAAACTTGGCGGAAATCCGGATTTTAGAGCAAGAAGAAAATGTGGAACAACTGCAACCAACGAAGAATTTAAAAAGGCCTATAATCTTGAATACATTAACTGGAGAAAAGACTACGAAGAAGTTAAAGAACTTGGTGGTCTTTATATTTTAGGTACTGAAAGACACGAATCAAGACGTATTGATAACCAGCTTAGAGGACGTTCAGGAAGGCAGGGTGATCCGGGAACTTCCAGATTTTTTCTATCTCTTGATGATGAACTCATGCGCTTGTTTGCCAGAGACAGTCTTCGCTCTTTAATGTCCAGAGCAGGTATGAATACAGGAGAACCTCTTCATCATTCACTTATTAATAAAGCTATTGAAAGGGCTCAAAATAGAGTAGAAGAACGAAATTATGAAATTAGAAAACATCTTCTGGAATACGATGATGTTCTGAACGAACAAAGATCTTTTATTTATGATCAAAGAAATAGCATACTCAGTGATATTGAACTATTTCAGAGAGTAACAACTACAAATCTGGAGCTGGTGGGAGAAATTGCATCTGCATATTTTACAGATAATGATAATTCAAATATTAATGCATCAGCATTAAACTCCGATCTTAGAGAATCATTCCTCTATTCAGAAGAATTTACACAAGTTCAACTTAAAAATCTTGGACAGGATCAACTGATAAAACGTGTATGCGAAACTATGGAAAATGAACTTAAGAACAAAATTGAGAGAGTTGGGACAAAACAGTTTAATGAATTTATTAAGTATCAGTATCTAAAAAATATTGATAATAGTTGGCAGGATCATCTTGAATCACTGGAAGAGCTAAGAGAAGCTGTGTATCTACGAACCTATGCACAGAAAAATCCTCTTTTGGAATATAAACTTGAAGGATTTGATATTTTTGATAAGCTTCTATATGAAATTAAAACAAATATAGCAAAAACAATTTCTAAAGTTAAAATCTCAGAAGCTCCTGTAGAAAAATACAGAGCATCAAAAATAAGCGGGGCAACAGAGAGTCATAGTGGTTTAAGTCAGTTTGGAAGTGGACAAAAAGCAACTGGCAACTCAGCATCTACACCTGAAAAAGCCCAGGTAAAAAGAACTACTCCAAAAGTTGGGAGAAATGATCCCTGCCCCTGTGGAAGTGGGAAAAAATACAAACACTGTCATGGAAAATAGTTTACCTGTAAAGATAACCTCTTAGAGGATCTACTGGAACATTATTTTTGTATAATGAAAAATGGAGATGAGAACCAGTACTTCTTCCGGAATTTCCCATCTCTCCTATTTTCTGTCCCTGACTAATTCTTTGTCCATTTCTTACTATAATTTTGTTCAAATGCCCATATAGTGATTGAAAACCACGATCATGCCTGATAACAATATAATTACCATAGCCCAAAGATTGATCTCCAATAACTACAACTGTCCCTGACATCGTTGCCTTTACTGTTGTGCCAACCCGATTTGCCAGATCTACACCATAATGCATTCTTCTAACACCTGTAAAAGGATCTGACCTATAGCCAAAAGGAGAACTTAATTTTCCGGAAGTAGGATAGATAAAAAGTGTACCTGTTGCTTTTTTATAATCATAATCGCTTATTTGAGCACCTGGAATAAACAACTGATCACCTTCTGAAATTATTTCAGAATCAAGATTATTAGCATCCAGTATATTGTTAAGGGATACCTGATGGTTTGAAGCTATAGAATCCAAAGAATCTCCCTTTTTTACCTTATAAGGAAGACCATCAGTATCCGGGATTTTCAAGTTTGCTCCAACCCAAATTCGTCTTACATCTTCTATTTTATTATAACTAATGAGAGTACCAACATTGATATTATATGCCTTTGATATTTCTGATAGAGTATCACCATCTTTAACCTGATAATCCTGGGAAGTTACAGTAGAAACAATTTCACTTTCCTGTAAATAGGAAAGACCTGACCCCATTCCGGAAAACTCAGAAGAAGCATATTCCAGCATAGAATTTGTAATTATCAGAGCATCTTCCTGCAATAAAAATAATTCATCTCTTAGGTTTCTGCTATCAATATAATTTGCCAGTGAAAAAATAAAAACCCATGACAAAAGTACCACAGTACTAAAAATTAATACTCTTACTCTTAAATCCAATTTCATAAATACTTTAATAGTATTTAAAAAATTAGTCATATCAGGATTTATCCTTCTTCGGGGTTTAACATGTTGTCTTGTGTTTAAGTTTATCATAATGTATTCTATGTATCGACAATTCTTAATCATCATATTACTATAAATGAATATAAAATAACAGAGGGATTTAATGCCGGCAAAAATTAGTCGTTTCACTGTATTTACAATTGTAACTTCAATTTTTGTGCTACTTATTATTTGGAAATACGTGGTCATAATGTTAATATCACCTACACCTGAATCCAGAGTAAGCGGACCTGCCCAAATTATAGAAAGAGGGCCTATTTTAGATCGTAATGGGAGAATTTTAGCAATCCAGACCCAAATGGATTCTGTTACAGCATGGATGCCCAATATTACTGATAAAGATACTACTGCCTCTTTACTTGCCAATGCACTTAATATGGATCTGGCAATTATCCAAAAAAAGTTTGAAAACTACACTGGTTTTGTGTATATAAAACGAAAAATTTCTCCTACAGAAAGTATGCGTATTAAAGATCTTTTTTCAGAAGGCAATTTAGCAGGCATTTCTCTTGAGCCCGAATATGGGAGAAATTACCCTGAACAGAATTTAACATCTCATTTAAGTGGTTTTATAGGAATCGATAATAGTGGTCTCGATGGAATAGAACTTAGCTACAATGATATCTTAGCTCCAAAATTGGATTCAACTGATGAAATCATATATGGTAATCAACTTTTTCTTACAATAGACCTTAATATTCAATACTTTTCAAGAAAACTCGCAGAGAAAGCCTACTCAGAATATAATGCAGATTCAGTTATGATATTAGCAATGAATGCAAAAGATGGTGATATTCTTAGCTGGGTGTCAATGCCGGATTACAACCCCAATATTTTTGGCCAGGCAAGCCTTAAAGAAAAGAACAATCTACCTGTTACCTACGCATTTGAGCCCGGATCAGTTTTCAAGGTTTTTAGTCTGGCATCAGAAATGGAAATAGGGGGAATTAATGCTAATACCCATTTTTATTGCAGTGGTCATTATGAAAATCAATTTCCAGATGAATTGGTACGAATAAATGATCTTGGAGTTCATGGTGATGTCAGCATTGCAGATATTATTAAATTTTCATGTAATTCGGGAGCTGCTTATGCTTCTGATACAGTAACGAAAGAAGATTTATATAATAAAATAAATTCATTTGGTTTTAATAGCCGTACAGGTTTACCTTTCCCCGGGGAAACCTCAGGAATATTAAATAAACCCGAAAACTGGTCAGGGAGATCAAAACCAACTATTGCAATTGGCCAGGAAATATCAGTATCCGCTATTCAGATGATAACTGCAGCAACAGTTATAACAAATCAGGGGACCCTTCTTGAACCTCATATTATTGATAAAATTGTTTCTCCCGAAGGAAAACTAATAAAAGATTTCAAAAGAGAACCTGTAAGACATGTGATAAAACCAGAAATTGCAAAATCCTTACTTCTTATGATGGAAACAGCTACAGAACAGGGAGGAACGGCCAGAAGAGCAGCAATTGAAGGTCTAAGAATATCAGCAAAAACAGGAACTGCTCAAAAAATAGATCCAAAAAGTGGACAGTATTCTCCTAACTCATTTGTTGCCTCAACTTTGGCAATTTTCCCTACCCAAAACCCACAAATAATAATATATATAGTTATAGATACTCCTAAAGGAGATGAGTTTTACGGAGGACGTATTGTCACTCCTATTATAAAAGAATTAATCGAAGAACTAGTGAGATATCTGGATATCCCAATTGAAACTGAAAAACTAATAGAACATTCCGGGATTATGACATTAAATAGATCAGAATTACTTGTTCCAGGAGAAAAAATACCAAACCTCATGGGTATTTCAAAAAGAGAAATTCTCCCATTACTATCTGTTCCCGATATATCTATAAATATAGAAGGTGAAGGGTGGGTTATAAGTCAGGACCCTCCTTATGGAACAGAAATAAAAAAAGGTATGATAATTAATTTGGAGCTTCAGTGAGTTTTTTTGATAAAAATATTGACCTCCTTTGTTTAAAATATCCGGAATTCAGAACTGATGTTCTCGAAATTTTCCAGAATGAATGCAGTGAATGCAGTATGATTATTACACTAAGCAAATCAGGCCTGCCCACTGCAACTGTAAATGGTAAATTCATCCACTCAAACAGAGAACCTGTCCGTGAAGCTGAAAAACTTGTAGATTCAGAAATACCAAAAGATATATCTGCATGTATAGTAGAGGGCTTTGGCCTGGGATACTATGTAGAGGCAATACTTAACCTAAGACCTAATATTCCAATAATTATTGTAGAATCATCCGGAGAGCGATTTTTAAAGGCCCTTGAGGCAAGAGATTTTTCACTTATCTTAACATCCCCTATGATAAGTATACTAATTGGCAATGAAAGTGAATCTATCAGACATATTCTCCCAGGGCTTCCAAAAGGAAGTATTCAAATTTTTAAACACAGAGCACTTTATGAACTTCATATTGAATACTACAGAGAAATTGATACTCTGGTTCAGAATTTTATTTCCAGAAGAGATGTAAATACTGCAACACTAAATAGATTTGGAGAACTTTGGGTAAGAAATTTAATTAATAATTTAGATTATCTGCCAGAGGCAGGTAATGTAGGAGATCTGTCAGGGATATTTAATAATGTACCAGTACTTCTTTTAGCTGCCGGCCCATCATTGGATCAATTATTACCCCATATGGAGAAACTTCATAAACGATTTATTATTGTTGCTGTTGATACGTCTGCAATTGTACTTATGGAAGCCGGATGCATACCTGATTTTACCGTTATTGTAGATCCACAGTACTGGAACACCAGACATCTGGATAGAGCAGATTTAAATAAAACTATACTTATATCAGAATCCTCAACTCATCCTGGTATATTTAAAAAAGAACACCGTAAAATATTTTTCTGCGGATCCCTTTTTCCTTTAGGGATATTTATGGAAAAGTATGGTGGTCATAAAAAACGTCTTGCAGCTGGAGGCTCTGTAGCTACTACAGCATGGGATTTTTGTCGTCTGTTAAGCAATGGGGAAATTTTTTGTGGAGGACTGGATCTGGGCTTTCCAAATAATAAAACTCATTTCCATGGTAGTTTTTTTGAAGAAAAGATACATACAGAAACTACCAGGGAAACCCCTGCTGAAAATTATGCCTATAGTTATTTGAGCAGTGGAAATACTTTTTTAAGTAAAAATAACCTGGGAACAAAAACACTTACAGATCAGCGCTTATCTATCTACATACAATGGTTTGAAGAACAAATAAACATAAATAAAATTGAAAAT
>JAQIBN010000269.1 GCA_027859095.1 Spirochaetia bacterium
GGGTCACTACAGAATCGCTTTATCACGCCTTCTAGCCTCCAGGGGTAATAGAGACTAAAAAAACCTGTTTTTAAGCACTATTTTTTTATTTTATTGATAATTTTGACGAACTTGGGTTAGTTTTATATAGGGAAATACAAACTTCAGAATAGATACAAAAAAATAAAGGAGAATTAAATTTATGATTCCATATAAAGAAGTTCCAATGTTCATGTTTGGTCCACTGAGATTCAATATGTACGGAATAATGTTCGCAGTTGGTTTGATGATTGCCCATTTCATTGCGACTAAGGAGGGAAAAAAGATTCATTCATAATTTATTCACAAGTTGGGAGTATATTTTATCTATAGATATATTAAATAATTGATTAAAGGGGAAATACTATTATGAGTGAATTTACAAATCAGGTAGAATTCAAAGTCAATGATGAATGTGATTCAAAAACTATAATATCTTCATTAGGCTTTTTAGAAAACACAGCAGGTGTTGAAGATTTTAATATAGTTGGAAATGCAATAACTGTAGAATACTATCAGCAGTTAACCAGTAAAAATGAACTGAAAGAATTAATTGAGAAAGTTGGAATCGACCTGAAACAGGAAGAAGAAAAAAAAGATATTAAAAAAGAAAAGAATCCCTTTAAGAGATATATTAGTAAACTGGCTGAAAGTAATGCTAAGAATTTAGGAAATCAAAGGCTTGATTGTTGCGATATGAATAAGAAAAATTATTAAAATTATTCCCAGAATTTCGCTCTCGCTTATTTCTTTTTCAAATTCCTCTATAAGCATAGATAGATTCATTGTGTTTGCCGGTAGTGTATATGCAATACACTTTCTAAATCTACGATTGGAAAGAACTCTTTTTTTTGTAAATGGAGAGACTCCAAAAATATCTGTACTTTCCGGTATTAACCAGATATTGATAATTCTCACCATTGTTTTTAGCCCAGTTAATCCATTAAGAACAATACTTTCCTGAATTGGATGTATTGACGATAGTGCAAGGAAAGTACGAATTGATCCCATATTTCCCATATTTTCAGGTAATTCATCAATAATATTTATTAACCAGGGGTGATCAAAGTAGGAGGAAAACAGATCCCTTATTGCCTCCAGAAGTGGTTCACTCGAACTTTGCACTGATTCTGACTGTAATAAATCTATTCTGGTCATAATATTCTTTTCGGTCAGTTCTGCAGTACCAATAATAATTTTTTTTGAGAAAGCGTTAACAGGATAGCTTAAAATTGAACATCATATCCATAGTCTTGCCGTTTATACTGAAGCTCCCCATAGAATTATCACTGAAGCTAAAGAAATATAACAGTCATTATCACTGTATAAGCAATAAGAATATAAAACCACTTTCCTATCAATTTTGGTGTCCTGATTGGGGCCAGATTGAAAACCACCAGGATCATCAATAAGGCATAAAGGAGAATTGAAAATACCGCATGGTCGAACAAACCTTCAAAGAGAAAGAAAAACGCCAGAATTATAACATTATTGTCAAGGGCTAAGCCCGTATAGGTCTTACTATCAATCATACCGAAGACATTAAAATAACTCAGTCTTATGGCGCTGGCAGCGACAATGAAAAACGCACCGGGAAGAAACAGTGGATTAAAACTGCCGTAACTTAATAGAAAGATTGCAGGGAAGACACCGAAACTGACAATATCTATCAGGGAATCCAGCTGAGGTCCGAAAGCTTTGTGATGGTCGGATCTCCCTTTCATTTTCCTGGCGATTATTCCATCTGCCCAGTCAAATAAAACAGCCCAGAGTATTCCAATCATTGCATAGGGAAAATTACCCAGTATGGAATAATAGATTCCGAGAAGGGCACTAAGTAATCCAGCCAAAGAACATATATTGGGAAGATCTTTTGCAAAGGAAATCATGGAAGGTTCTTGTGTTTTCATTATACCTGATTCTCACTATTCATATCCATAACATCAAGCAGTGCTTCAATTAACCTATTGTTTTCCTTTTCAGTACGGCTGGCAATTCTCAGATAACGATCCGCATCCGGCTGGGTTTTCCCAACACAGTCCTTTACAAGCATATTATGCTTAATAAACAGATTCCTTGCGACCTTGGGAGCACTTTTTACATGGTCAGGCAAACGGCAGAAGATATAATTCGCGTCCGGTTTATAAACTGTCATCCCTTTAATGGAATTGATTTTATGATACATCCTGTCTCTATCAGCCCTGACTCTTTTACAACTTTCAAGAAATTCATCCCTGTAATCGGGTAATATCCTTAGAAATTCTTCGGCGAATCCATTTATATTCCAGATATGAACACCTCTTCTGACAGCTTCTGTAAAATTAGTGTTTGCCGAAAGCATGTATCCAATTCTTAGCCCACAAATTCCATACGCCTTACTCATACTCTTAAAAATTGCTATATTCGGGTATTTTGAAACTTCCTTTTCCAGGCTGATCTGCTCATTGTTCTCGGTAAAATCAAGAAATGACTCATCTATAATCAGCATACAGTTATTTGTCTGCAGCCTGCCGGCTAATCTTATAAGATCAGATTTAGGGACTAACATGGATGTTGGATTATTGGGTGAAACAACCACAGCTACGTCTGCTTTAACTTTAATAGCTTCGTCGGCGAATTTATCAATATCCAGTTGAAAAGATGGAAACTCCAGAGGGAATTCTACAACCTGTCCTGATGGCGCCGCATTGGCATATTCATTGAAAGATGGAACCGGGACTATCAACTTTCCAGAAATATGTCCAGATACAATCTTGATTAACTCTGCTGCTCCATTACCCACTACAATTCTATTTGCCGGTTGATCTATTATCCTGCCGATTAGCTGTGCAAGAACGCTTTGGGCAACGGGATAGTTGAGTACAATATCATGAATCTGATCTTTTAATTTTGTGAAGACTTCTTCAGGTGGAAAATAAAGATTATAGAGATAAGCATGATCAACAAAATTATGTCTGTAGTATCCCCCATGCTGAGAATATATAAAATCATATTTTTCAGCCTGGGTATTATAATTATTTAGAGGCATTTATAGCTCCTGCTAATTCCCGGGGGCTAACAACAGAATTGAGTATTTGTTTACAGTATCCATTTGGTTTTATTTGTAAAGCTGTTTTTACAGCGAAATGGGCTGGAGATGGGAAAATCTTTTCTGCTAATGCAAGATCCTCCAGTGTATCAATTTCATACCAAGGTTTGCCATCAAACGAGACAGATTCCAATTCCATACAATTATCTGAAATCATATCGGCAAATACAATTTCGTAATAGCTATTTACATTACCTGCAGAAATTTGAATATCCAGGCGTTTGATAATTTTTTTCCAAGAATTAAGTGAAAGACAGTAAATGTTTACAGTTTTATACTTAATCTCATCTGAAGTTTCTTCATCCCCAGTCAGAAACTTATTCACCATATTTGACTGATTAATTGTAACGCATGAACCGTTCATCCATGGCTGCATTTGCGCCAGAGCAATTCTGTCGGGATAAATCATATCATCAAGAAGTGATTTATCAAAAACAAGATCACTTTCAAGAAGAAGAAAAGGTTCATTAATTGTTTTTCTAGCCATCCAGAGGGAATAGATATTATTTGTTGTATTATATAATGGGCTAAAAATATATTCTATTTTTAATTTTCCAATCTGATTACCAAGGTAATCTCGGATACATTGCTCAAGGTGTCCTGTTACTATAACAAGTCTATTAATGCCTTGTCGATTCAGATTTGAA
>JAQIBN010000272.1 GCA_027859095.1 Spirochaetia bacterium
GGGTTAAAGAGCAGCTCTCCAAAAAGCATGTTATGATAGATCCTAAACTATTGATACACGAGAAGAAGCGATAAGTGCAGTTTCTGCCTTTAATCCCAATCTGATTCTAATGGATATTAAACTTAAAGGGCAACTTGACGGCACAGAGTCAGCAAGACAGATTTTAAAGGAAAGAGAACTGCCAATTATCTTTATGACTGGGAATAGTGATATTGAAACTAAAAAAAGGGCTTCGGTGCTTAATCCGGCTGGATATATGTACAATAACAATAATGGAACAATAAGCATACTGGAATTTAGTATTTAGTTAGAGTGGATAATAACACCCCATCCTTTCCCAGCAATATACTGAGACAAATACAAAAATTGATAGTTTAAAGGTAGACATACTCTCCGTATAATGCTATGACTGATTTAACATAAGATATTAAATCAGTCGTATTATTTGTTATTGACATATTTAATGCAACACCTTAAAATACTATTATGTACCTGAAACGAATAATAGAAAATACTTTAACAGAAGCAACAAAAACTTTTCCAGCAATAGTCATTTCCGGTCCAAGACAATCCGGGAAAACAACTCTTTTAAAGAACTTTGTTAAAAAAGGTACTTTTCTTACACTCGATGATCCAAACTTCAGATCCCTCCTATCGGAAAATCCTATTGACTATCTAGACTCACTGCAAAAACCTGTAATAATAGATGAAATCCAATATATGCCGGAACTGACACAAATTATTAAAATTTTAATTGACCGTGATAGAACACCGGGCAATTGGTATATTACAGGGTCCCAGCAATTCTCTGTAATGAAAAGCATATCTGAATCTCTTGCCGGAAGGGCGGCAATACTATCTTTGCCTACATTTTCTTTCTCAGAAAGAAAAACTAAAAAAGCTTTAGTCCCATACCTACTGGAAAGTTCCTATCCTGAACCTCTGCTTAATAAAATTGTAAATCAGGATTTATGGTACTCGAGTTATCTGCAAACCTATCTTGAAAGGGATGTCAGAAGTTTGATGAATATTGATAACCTACGTGATTTTGAACAGTTTATCCGCTTACTTGCTTCACGTACTGCAACACAACTAAACTACTCCTCTATTTCCAACGATTTAGGACTCAGTGTTCCCACTGTAAAAAGATGGATATCAATACTTGAAGCAAGTTACATTATCTATCTCCTCCCTCCTTTCTATAAAAATTACGGTAAACGACTGATAAAAGCGCCTAAAATCTATTTTCTTGACCCAGGGCTTGTGAATTTTCTTATAGGTATAAAGGACAAGACTTTTCTGGTAAATGGGCCTATGGCAGGTGCTATCTTTGAAAATGCATTAATATCTGAAATGGTTAAAAAGGAATATGCCCGGGGGATTAAACCGGAAATGTATTACTGGCGCTCACAAAGCGGAAAAGAGATTGATCTGATTATGCCCATTAATGGGGAAATTACTCCATTCGAAATAAAACTTTCTTCGAATATTAAACCACTATTTTATAAAAATCTTCAGTATTGGCTTGGCTTGAGCGGACAAAAAAACAATGGCTATTTACTAACAAACTGCTCCAAAAAATTACCCCTCCCTTCTAATATCAGGAATTTGTACTGGAAAGATTATTTTTAATCTCTTTATTGTGAATAAAAAAACAAAATTTATTTGCTTTTCCAATTTAATTCTCTTAAAATGAAACTAATGAATTCTAAGAAAAAGATAATGCTGGTCGAAGACGAACAAATTATAGCCATGAGTTACAGAGCAGCACTCAAAAAAGCCGGTTTTAATGAAGTCCTGGTAATACGCAGAACAAGATTATTTTTTGCGCCAGATATTGATGCTAATATTAGGTAAGAGCTATTTTTTAATCCAAAATGTGATATAGATCAAAAAGCTTATGTAAGATTACCTTGACCAAACAGTTTTCAATTTATACTTTATACCCATGAAAATGTTCTTAACAAAGGTATTTAAATTTGATTCCGCTCATAACCTGGTGGAATATCATGGGAAATGTGAGGCCTTGCATGGCCATACTTACAGATTGGAAGTAACTATTCAGGGAACACCAGGTAAAGAAGGTATGATTCTGGATTATGGTATACTAAAAGCAATAGTAAAAGAAAAGGTTATAAACAGGTTTGATCATAAATATCTAAATGATCTAGTTCCTCAATCTTCATCTGAAAATTTGGTCCAGTGGATTTGGAATGAGTTGAAGATCCCTCTAGGCGGGGATAATTATGAACTTTATCAGCTTAAATTAAACGAAACAGAAACAAATTATGTAGTTTACAAGGGAGATTAATTCCAATGATGTCAGATGTTCAGAATGAGGCGGACAAACGTGAAGTGGCTATTAGGAAAGTAGGAGTACGTGATTTAAATTATCCAATGACTGTAATGGATAAAACTGATGGATCTCAGCATACTGTTGCAAATATTAAAATGTTTGTTGATTTACCGCATCATTACAGGGGTACTCATATGAGCAGGTTTGTAGAAGTTCTGGAACGTCATACAGTGGATCTGCATCTTCAGAGTCTGGAGGAGATATTAGATGATATGCACAAATCTTTTGAATGTGAGACAGCTCATTTAGAGGTAACTTTTCCCTATTTTATTCGTAAAGAAGCTCCTGTTTCTGGAATCTCCAGTCTTATGGAATATAAGTGTCATCTTTTGGCTGAAAAAAGTGATACTTTAAATTTAAAATTGATAGTAGAGGTTCCTGTTACCAATTTATGTCCCTGTTCTAAAGAAATAAGTAAGTATGGTGCACACAGTCAGCGTGGTGTTATAAAAATGGAAGTAGTTTCCAAACATCTAATATGGGTTGAAGAACTGGTTGAGGTAGCAGAAGATTCTGCATCTTCTCCATTATATACCCTTCTAAAAAGGGTTGATGAAAAACAGGTTACAGAAACAGCCTATGAGAATCCCCGTTTTGTAGAAGATTCTGCCAGAGAAGTGGCCATTCGCCTAAGAAAAGATTCTAGAATAGAGAGTTTTCAGGTAGAAGTGGAAAATTTTGAATCCATACACAATCATTCCGCCTACGCCTGTGTTTACAGTGAGTAGGTAGATGGACAACAGTGAGTAGGTAGGTGGGCACGGCTCCACCTTTGCCCACCGTACCTGTTTTTGTGGATAGGTAAAGGAGGGCGTTCACCTGTTTTACAGGGTCAGGCTGGTCGCAACTTCGTTGTTGCTCGCCTATGCAACCATAGGCCATTCCGGGGTACGCTTCGCTTCCGTCCCTTCAGTGCCCTCTCTGTCCTTAACGTATGGCTAAGGTAGACAATCCAGAACCAGCTCTGTTACCCAAACACACCCTAGAGGCAAAGGCGAAAGTGCCAAAACCTGCTCTGTTACACAGACACACCGTATGATGGGCAAAGCGAAAGCCACCCCACAACCTCAGACAACTTAAACAATGCGTGCCCATCGTCGAAAGAGAACCACAACACAGAGCGTGCCCATCGTCAAAAGAAAACCCACACAAAGTGTGCCATTTAGATCTCATGGGCACGGCTCCGCCTTTGCCCATGTTACTGTTGGTTGGGAACAGGGGTTGTCCACTTTTTGTGGAAGGATTGGTGGTATGAGTTGTAGGGCCAGTCATCAGGAGACGTTACATATTTGTGTTTTACAGGGTTGTTGTAGATGTAATTCAGCTGGTTTTTCCAATCACTCTCATTCCGAATGTGATGTTCCCAGAATCGTCGTTGCCATATGCCTTTTTCCCTTTTTTTAGCTTTTTAGGTAATTACAGAAGAAGCTGGTAGTACCG
>JAQIBN010000178.1 GCA_027859095.1 Spirochaetia bacterium
CATTCTTATCCCATTCTTTATAGTCAGCCTTCAGGGGGTATACTCCTCCGGGCCATAAGTCAGAGAGCAGTAATCTTCGGAGGTCAGGATGCCCCCTGAAATTGATTCCTAATAACTCCTAAAAACCTTAAACTTATCTTCAAAGAATACTTTCGCTCCAATGAAGCAGTTAAAAAAAGTACCAATGGCACAGGCCTTGGGTTATCTATTGCGAAAAAAATTGCACAAATTCATAGAACGGATATTCTTGTTGATAGTACACTTGGAGAAGGATCCTCTTTTAAGGTAGCTTTCTCACTTTCCAAAGACTAATGTAGAGACGTTGCATGCAACGTCTCTACCAATTAAGAACTTCATCCTCTGCTTTAGACAGGTTGTCAGCAAACCAGTCAGCCTTATACAGTTGTTCTTTGGAAAAACTTGTTGTTAACCCAAGACATTTTGCACCTGCAGTTTTAGCAGCATTCACGCCATTGATGGCATCTTCCACTACAAGACAATCCCTGGCTTCTTCTCCAATTAAACTTGCAGCTTTTAGATATATATCTGGAAAGGGTTTTTGACGGCTTACATCCAAAGCAGTAACTACTGCATCAAAAGTATCTTCTGATATCCCAATTTCTATTAAATTTGATTCCATTTTAGTTCGGTCGGCACTTGTTGCCATAGCTATCTTTAAACCCTTATCTCTGCATTTTTTTATAAAGGAATGAACCCCTGGGAGGGGTTTTAGGTTGTTTTTTATGAGCTCAGAGTAAATTTCATATGTTCGTACTTTGCCGGATGGTATATCAAAAGTAAAATTGTATTTTTCTGCTACTCCTCCAAGAAACCTGTCTTCACCAGCACCAATAAATTCAAAAAAATCTTCATGTTGTGCAGTAAGGCCAAGTTCTTTGAACATTAAAATAGCAGCATTTCTAATAAACTCTTCTGAATCTACAATAACTCCATCCATATCAAACAGTACACCTTTTATCATTTTAACTCCTATGGTTGCTGAGATCGTTCCTCATCGCTTCGCTCTTCCGGTACGACTCATTGGCGAGCAGCCAATTTATTGGCGACCAGTCCTTTTTTTTCTTTCCAGATTGACTATTACCCAGACATCCTTAACCTTTTCTAGGGTAAGGATATCGTATATATATATTTTACGAGGTGGCAGTATTTCATCTGAATCAGCATCATCCGGTATATCCGGGTACCATCTAATATATTCAGCCTGATAAGTTGATTCATTAATTATAGTTAATTTGAGATCAGCAATTCCATAAACCTGTTCTCCTGGTTCCAAATTGTTTATGATCCCATCATTCCAATCCTGAGCAGATATCAGACCGGACTTCCCCTCATAACCTGTTCTAACTCTGGAAATTACAAACAGCTGTGTAACCTCGTTGATATCTTTTTTACCTGCATTTTTTTCTATACAATCCTCCATCAGTTCAACATCCATATCAATTATTCCAGTATAGTAGGTTTCAACGACTTCTTTTGCAGTCATGCCTTCTGTAATTGGAGGTTCCATTGCGTTTTGAATTGGGCCAATACTGAATGATATAAGAACTATAAAAACTGCAACTATTGTTGCCATAGCTTTCCAGTTGTGTGCAAAAAATTGGTTTCTTTTGAATTGTTTTTTTCGATTGTCCAGTTTTTTTACTGCAGATTTTTGTAATTGGGATTTTTTTGTGTTGCTGATATTTACAACTGCAGTATTTTCTTTCCACAGAAGCAGCTGTTTTATCCATATATCAATTTTACTATTTTTTAGAATAAGAGACTGGTTTATCAAATTTGCAATACTGTCCTTAATTCCTGGTATAAGAAGTTGTATTTCAACAGGTTTACTTGATCTCATCTTTTCTCTTATTTCTGTAATAGTAGAACCCGAAAATGGTAGATTTTCTGTTAGTAAATTATATGCAAGGACCCCAAGAATAAATGAAAAATTTGTTTCCCCCTTTGCATTTGGATGGTTATATGGTTGCAAGTAATTAATACTTTCATTTTCTGATAGTTGACTTGTTATATAGTTAATAAGATTTGGAGGAAAGAATAAAACACTGTTGTCTTTTGTAATAAAAATTCCAGGTGTATAAAATTCTGTTAAAGGTAGATTACTTTTAATAATTTCCTGAAAACTTATTGCCAGGTTTAATAATATATCTATCTGTAAAGATGTTTCTGCCAGTGTCTTCCCATTATAAAATGGGCCGGGGAAAATAAGTTTTCCTTCATGTTCAATACTTTCGGTACATTCCCATTTCTCAGAATTACCATTATTTATTAGAATAGCAGGTTCTGACAATAAATCCTGCATGGATATTTGTTTATATATTTTGCTGGTAAGATTGGTTTTTACAGCGAGTTTTTTATTCCCATTAACAGTTATCTCTGCTGTTCCTGTTCCCGTCTTTACAATTTTAACTTCCATATGAGGGAGAATACAATATATCCAGAAAATAAAAAAGCCACTGTAGTGAACGCAGATCTGCGTTCACTACAGCGGCGGGAATTACAAAGGAAGAATATCTATATTCCTAAATAAGCCTTCTTAACTGCATCATTCTCACGTAGATTCTTAGCAGTGTCATTAAGAGTAACTTTTCCTGTTTCCATTACATAGCCTCTGTCGGCCAGTTTAAGAGCCAGATTTGCATTCTGCTCAACAAGAAAAATAGTTGTTTTTTGTTCAGTATTAATTTTTTTAATTATATTCATTATCTGTTGAACTATAATTGGAGCAAGTCCAAGAGATGGTTCATCCAGGAGAAGAAGTTTTGGTTTAGCCATTAATGCTCTTGATATAGCAAGCATCTGTTGCTCTCCACCACTCAAAGTTCCACCTGCCTGAGATCTTCTTTCTTTTAGGAGGGGAAATAGACTGTAAACATAATCTATGTCCCTTTTTATCTCTTCTTTGTTATTTCTAAGAAATGCACCCATGTCCAAATTTTCAGCTACTGTAAGAAAGGGGAATATCCTTCTACCCTCGGGAACTTGAATTATACCAAGTTGCACTATCTTATCGGGATCCATATGGGTAATATCCTGACCTTCAAAAATAATTTTGCCGTGTCTTGCCTGTTCCACTCCGGAGATCGACATAAGGGTAGTTGATTTACCGGCTCCATTAGCTCCAATAAGGGTAATAATTTCACCTTCATTAATTTCTATTGAAACATCATGAAGAGCCTGAATATTACCATAAAATGTCTGTATACCTTCGATTTTAAGCATCGCTAACATCTCCCAGATATGCTTTTATTACTTCAGGATTATTTTTAATTTCATCCGGTGTACCTTTAGCAATTAATTTCCCGTAGTCGACTACAAAAATTTTCTCAGAAATGCTCATTACCAGACTCATATCATGTTCAATGAGAAGAATTGATATATCGTTTGTATTTCTAATTTTCAGGATCATTTCATCAAGTTCTTTTGTTTCATGGGGGTTCATACCTGCTGCTGGCTCATCCAAAAGTAGAAGTGCAGGTTCTGTCGCCATAGCTCTAGCTATTTCCAGTCGTCTCTGGGCTCCATATGGCAGGTTCTTGGCAAGTTCATTAACAAACTTCTCAAGACCAACTTCTACCAGAATATCATAGCTGTCCTGAATTACTTTTTCTTCTTCCTCTAAAGTAGATTTAGGATGAAAAATAGCGCCAAAAAGTCCGGATTTAAGTTTTGTATGTCTACCTATCATAACATTTTCAAGAACAGTCATGTTTTGAAAAAGGCGTATATTCTGAAATGTTCTTGCAAGGCCTTTTTCTGTAACCTTGTTGGGTTTTAAGCCATTGATTCTTTGTTGGGCTTTTCCATCTGTTGAAATAAGAACATCTCCGCTGCTTGGAGTATATACTCCGGTAACACAGTTAAAGAATGTTGTCTTCCCTGCACCATTCGGGCCAATAAGTGCGACTATTTCTCCGGAATTAACATTAAAATTTATGTTATCAACAGCAGTTAAACCACCAAATTGCATTGTCAGGTTTTTTGTTTCAAGTATAGGTGCCATTATCTAACCCCTTCCTTATCAGCATTTTTGGCTGCCTGAGCAGGTTCAAATTTGTATTTTTTTCTTATATTGCTAATTATTCCGCCGGGTCTAAATACCATCATTATTACAAGCATTGCTCCAAATATTAGCATTCTGTATTCTGAAAAGGCTCTTAAGTATTCAGGCATCAGTATGAGTATCATTGCTCCAACTACTACACCTACAATAGAACCCATTCCTCCGATTACAACAACACAGAGAATCATTACAGATTCCCAGAGTGTAAAACTTGCAGGGTTTATAAATGTAGTTTTGGCTGCAAAGACGACCCCAACCATTCCTGCCCAGAAAGCTCCAAGAGCAAAAGTTGTAATTTTGGATTTTGTGATATCAATGCCCATTGATTCACTGGCAATTTCATCTTCCCTCATGGCTACCCAGGTACGACCGATACGTGAGTTCTCGAGTCGTCTTACAACGAAGATTGTGAATATAACCATAGCAATCATTATGAAATAGATATAGGTAGTTGCGGTTTGAAGGTTCATGGACATCCCGAAAAATCCTGGCCTTGGAATTTGCGCAATTCCACTTGGACCAAAAGAAAATTGGTTCCAATTTTCTAGGACTATTCTAATAACTTCACCAAAACCGAGGGTTACAATTGCCAAATAATCGCCACGGAGCCTAAGTACTGGAATTGCGAGTAATATACCCATTATTGTTGCCAGTCCTGCTCCAATGGGTAGGCATATCCAGAAACTTAATCCAAAATGATAATTAAGCAGTGCATATGTGTAAGCTCCAACAGCATAAAAAGCTGCATACCCCAGGTGAAGCAATCCCCCCAGGCCTACAACAATATTCAAACCCAGGCCAAGTACAACGTACATAAGAGCTGTTGTCATAATACTGGTTTGGTATAGTCCTGAGAAAAAGGGGAAGGATAAAACAAATATACTGACAGCTATTAATGCTATCGGTTTTACTTTGGGGTTTTCATTAGCCCATTCCACTACTCTCATTTGTAGAGTTTTCTTAGTGGATAGAGGGCTTTTCATATTCTTTCGTTCCAGCAGATAACGCCACAGGGTAGCCATTATAAATGATCCAATACCCATACCTAAAAGGCTTGCCCATCGCCAAACGACAGTATTTTCAATTGTATTTACTTTGATAACCATAATGGGAAATGTAAGAATCATAAACCATATGGAAATGACAAGTGATTTCTTCATCTCTTTAAGAGTGAAGTATTTCATTATATCTAACATGATTTTATGCCTCTTTAAACTTTCTTGTTTTCAGGCCTGCCGAGTATCCCGGATGGTCTGAAAATCAGAATTATGATTAAGAAAAGGAATGCAAATACATCCTCATAATCACTTGATATATATCCCGTACCAAAACTTTCTGTCCATGCAAGAACAAAGCTTCCAAGGACTGCTCCAGGAATACTTCCAATTCCACCTAAAACAGCTGCCACAAAGGCTTTTATTCCTGTAATAAAACCAATGTAGAAGTTAAGCTGTCCAATATGTGTACTTATCAATACCCCACCAAGAGCTGCGGTTGATGATCCAATAATAAATGTCATTGTAATAACTTTACTGATGTTTATTCCCAGAAGTTGAGACATTTTAGGATCCTGGGAAGTCGCTCTCATGGCTTTTCCTGTTTTTGTAAACTTAATTAGATATGTTAACAGGATCATTACAATCGCTGTAGTTACCAGAATTATAAACCCGGAAGGACTAATAAGACTTTTTACTGGTTCAAGAAACTTAAATTCCGGGATTAAGTTTGGAAAGGGTAAAAAGTCGGATGTTTGAGCCAGCAGAACATAGTTCTGTAAAAACATTGACATCCCGATTGCACTTATGAGTCCAGAGAGTCTTTGTGAGCCTCTAAGAGGTTTGTAGGCTATTTTTTCCATTGTTACACCGTAGGATGCAGAAAAGATAATAGCCAGAATAGTAGAGATAAGAAAAATTAGAACAGGGTTCATTCCTGTAAAACTTAAGGCTGAGGCAATTATCAAAGCAGTAAATGCTCCGATCATGTATATCTCTCCATGGGCAAAATTGATCAATTTAATGATCCCGTAAACCATGGTATAGCCTAGAGCTATAAGAGCATAAATACTCCCTTTGGTTAAACCGCCCACAAATAATTCGAAAAAGTATTGTAGATCCATATCGTGTTATGGCTCCTTTGTAGTTTTTGCAGTGTTGGTTTGTAATGCAAAAACTTTTTTTAGAATGGGAAAGACTTCCAGTTGGAAGTTCAATAGAAAATAAAAAGAGACAGTCCGATAAAAGACTGTCTCTTTGGTTTTAAGCTTTAATTATTTTAGTTCGATGTATTCGCCGTTTTGAACCTGATACATTGAGAACCCTACACCTTCAGCGTCACCCTTTGCATCAAACTTAATCTTACCAAGAGTAGTTTCAACATAGCTTGTTCTCAGAGCATTTGTCAGTGATTCATAATCTGTAGCACCGGAAACTTCAATTGCATTGAATAGGGCAAGAACAGCAGCATAAGCATTCAAATAGAAAGCACCTGGTTCTTCACCATATTTTTCCTGATGTTCTTTTGTTGCCAGAATTGTGATTGCATTAGTTGCTGTGTCCATTGGACCTGAAGCATAAACACCTTCTGCATATTCACCGGCAACTTTAATAAAAGTGTTGTCTTTTACACCATCATCAGAGATGAAAGGAATGTCCATTGCTCTTTTTTTCATCTGACTTATAAGTTTTGAAGCTTCTGGATGGTAACCACCGAAAATAACAGCTTCAGCACCGGAGTTATTAATTTTATTAATTACTGCAGTGTAATCAACAGCACCAGGTGTAACACCTTCGAAGAGAACAACTTCTGCTCTTGAATCTTCTTCGAGATATAATTTTGCGAAATCTGCAAGTCCCTTACCATAATCACCCTTATCGTGTAGAACAGCAAATTTGCTTAATCCAAGAGTATCAAGGGCAAATGCCACTTCCAATGCTGCCTGAGCATCATCCGGAGCTATTGTTCTAAAAAAGTTAGGGTAGTCACCACTCTGTGTTAATCCAGGGTTTGTAGCTGATGGAGATATTGCAAGAATCCCGGAATCATTATAAATACCCATAGCAGCTTTTGTAGCACCGGAACAGATATGTCCAATAACTGCAACTACTTTTTCACCAACAAGTTTTGCAGCAGTGTTTGTAGCAACTTCTGGTTTACAAACATCATCTTCAATAACTAGTTCCACCTGTAGACCAAGAAGTCCGCCAGCAGCATTAACTTTCTCAACCAGAATCTCTGCAGCTTTTACAGTTGGAAGACCGTAGGATGCAAGGTCACCTGAATGAGGTCCTGCTACAGCTATTTTGATCGATCCACCTTCTTGATCTCCACCTGCAAATGCAAGGCTTCCAGCCAAAAGGACAATTAGCAATACAGCAAATAATCTTTTCATTACTCTCTCCTTAAAATTATGTAAATAGTAACACTAGATAATCATGAATTCTGAAATAAATCAAGTCGAAATATACTGATCTGCTAAATATATGACAAAAAATATAAAGTATGTGCATTCCATCCATATTATAATTATAATATTGTATATCTTTCTTACGATTGAATTGGACATTTATAGCTGTTTTTAGTACTTTCTTTTAACTAAAAGATTTAAGGCTGGTCGGAAGCAAGCTTCCTGCTCGCCTATGCAACCAAAGGAGTAAAAATTGATTTCCAATAAAGATGTACTAAATGCCCTGAGTGTAATAATAGATCCTGATTTTAAAAAGGATATTGTAAGCCTTGGTTTTATAAAGAATATTAAAATTGATAAAAGTTCTGTAAGTCTTGATATAGAGCTTACAACCCCTGCATGTCCTATTAAAAATGAATTTCAGAAGAGTGCAGAAGATATTTTAGCAGGTTTGGATGGTGTAAAAGAAGTTAAAGTAAATATGACAGCCAGAGAGGTAAAAAAATCTGAAAAAAATAAAGATGGTCTATCTAAAGTAAGGAATCTTATAGCTGTATCTTCCAGTAAGGGGGGGGTAGGCAAATCAACAGTTGCTGCTAATATAGCCCGGGAATTAGCCTCCAGAGGATTTAAAACAGGACTTCTTGATGCAGATATTTTTGGTCCTTCTATCCCCACTCTGTTTAATCTTCATAATATCGATATCCAGGCTGATAAAGATAAAAATATGATTCCTGTAGATCTCAATGGACTTAAAATAATGTCCTTTGGCTTTTTTCTGGGGGACAGTCCTGCAATATTAAGAGGTCCTATTGTTTCAGGATATATTCAGCAGTTATTGACAGGTGTTGCATGGGGAGAACTGGATTACCTTATAATTGATATGCCCCCTGGAACAGGAGATATACAACTTACAATGACACAGACGGTTCAGCTTACAGGTGCGGTTATTGTAACAACAAGAGAGGCTTTGTCTTTGGTTGATGTTGCTAAGGGTATTGAGATGTTTGAAACAGTTAAAGTTCCTATGCTTGGGATTGTGGAAAATATGTCACACTTTATATGCGATAATTGTGATAAAAAACATTATTTGTTCGGTAGTGATAAAGAAAATATAATTACAGAAAAATATGGTCTTGAAACTCTTCTTGAACTGCCCATTAATAAGAGCATAACCAATCACATGGATAAACCTTATTCAGATCCTGATATTAAAAAGCTTGTAGATAAAGTTGCCATGGCAATAGGGAAAATGGCTTTTGCAGCCAATACAACTCCTGAATATGAATATGATGATGAAAAATTAAAGTTTAGATGGTCCGATGGTACAAGATCTGAAGTTAAAAATTTGGATCTTCGTGCAGACTGTGGTTGTGCTGTCTGTGTCGATGAGTATTCCGGTGAAAAACTTTTAAAAGTGGAAGATCTTCCTAAAGATGTTAAACCTACAGAAATTACACCTCTTGGTAATTATGCACTGAAAATAACCTGGAGTGATGGTCATTCTTCAGGTATTTATCCATATAAGCAGATTCGTAAACTTGAGAAAGTTGTTTAGGTTAATATAATATTTACGTAGGGACAGCCCCGCAGGGTGGGTATCCCGATCCTGCGGGACTGTCCCTACTACACAATAAATTTTTGAATATCAATTTCCGGTAAATATTTATAGTGTTTATCATTTCCTGTTAATAATTGCATATTTTTAATTATAGATGTTGCACCAATCAGGGCATCTGCAAGCTCCATGGAATGACTCAAGGAATATTGTTCTACAAAAAACATTGCTTTGGTTGATACTAATTCATCAATTTGAATAACTTTAACATTTAATATTCCCAGTGCTTTTTTAAATGAGTTAAGCTCTTCTTTATTTCTTACTCCCTGAATAATTTCCATATATGTAATTACTGAGATAGAAAAAAAATCAAGGCTATGTATAAGTTGAATTGCTTTCTGGTTTCCTCTTGAGTACCATATTAAAACATCTGTATCAACAATCAAAATTGTCTGCCTTTTCTTAGCTTACGGACATAGGCAGTGACATCATTCATATCTGTTCTGTCTTTCCACATTCCACAAAATGCATTATTTTTATTTTCAGGGTTTGACTGCACGATTGGAGATATTTTAACATATGGTTTTCCATGATAAGTAATTATTACTTCCTCACCCCGCAGTGCAGTATCAAGAATTTCTTTTGTATGAAATCGTAGGTCTTTACTTGTTGCCTGCATTGTGAACTCCTGAATTACAAAGTTATACTTATAGAGTATAAACTATTAGTGTGTTAGTCAAGTTGATTCTGTCTATTCTTTGCTTTCCCAATGCTTGATTTTTTTAGTGATAATCTCTATTCTCGCAGATAAGATGAAAATAACAAGACTATATTCTGATCAACAGGGAGAGTCTCATTTCGAGGATATAGACATCCCCTTGAAAAGTGCAGGCGCAATAGGCAGTCTTTCTGATATTTTTCCTGTAGAAGGGCTTATGCTTCGTGAGAACCCAGGTGATTATTTTTATGACTGGCATCCGGCCCCGCGGAAACAGTACATTGTTATGCTTGAAGGTATGCTTGTAGTAGAGGTTAGTGATGGGGAACAGAGAAAGTTTCCACCAGGAGATATTCTCCTTGTAGAGGATATTTCCGGTAAAGGGCATAAATCCTGGGTGCCTGATGGCCAAGCCAGGAAATCACTTTTTATTAGTATTAAGGAAGAGTAAATTTATGAATATATATCTGCCTATGGCTTTGGCCGTTGAATTCAAAAATTTTGCCTTAATAGATTTTGTTGGATATGGAATCGCAGCATCTTTTTTTGTTATTTTTGCACTCTATTATAATAAAAAAACAAGGGGTGAAAATATAGCCACTGTCAGAAGAAGAGAAGAATATGTTGAAGCTCATTCGGAACTAAGCCCAGATTATCGGGATGCAATTCTTAAAGGATCTCTTATAGTTGGAATGAATGAAGAATTTATAATTGCCAGTGTGGGGCATCCCAAAAGAACACAAATACTGACAGTTGAACCCGCAAGAAGTGAAGTATGGATTTACAGAAACGGAATCTATGCACATGTTCATATGGGGATTCTTCAAAAATGGAAGGTGCATCATAAGTTTATAAGTTTTAGTTAGTGATATATTCTGTAAATTTAATAGTATTCTTTGATATAAAAAAAGCTGCCCGTATTAGGCAGCTTTTTTTATTTTGTTTGTAATATGATTAGTTGGATGTTAATTTCCCGGCAGCATACTGAGCCACTCCAACATATTCCTTGAAATCAGAGTTAGTAGCACCGGTTACTGCATCAGCAACGGACCATAATTTAAGTCCATCAGCATTTTCTTCCTCTGCTCTTGATGCTTTTGCTAAATCAACCTGAACACCATTTTCTGCAATAAAATCTTCGATTGCTGTGATATTTCCAATCCAGGTCTGACCGAATGCCCAGTATCCAGGAGAAGTTTTTTTGTGGACTCCACCGTTTGATGTAGTTGTAACAACTGTTCCTGTTCCTCCGAACTCTGTAAATGTCTTAAACATCCCTGCAGGTACCAGTGCATAAAAGGCAGCCATGTTTGCCTGATCACGAATAATCATCATTTCAAGATCAGTATTTCCAGCTGCAGTACCTTTTTCATCTGCCTCTACATAAGACAAGCTTTTACCTACTGAAACTCCAACGTATACTTTGCCGTTATATTCAATATACTTCGCAGCATATGCATCACCATGGCTGTCAAACAGTATTGTATTGTCTTCATTCCACTCTGCTGATTCAATATCAACACCAGCTAATACATGGGGGAGGAATGCTTCATCAAGTGATACGCTTATATCTCCATTTTCATCAGTTTTAACTATTGCTCTTCCAACATATCCACCATGAATATAGCTGTATGCTGTTGCTGTTTGTCCTGGAGCATAGACTCCGGAAATACCTGTGACTTCTTCTTCTGCATTAGTTCCACATCCTGTAACGATTACTATAAGTGTAATTGCCAGGAGAATAAATAAGAATTTTTTCATATCTTAGCACCCCTTTGAATTATATTGTTTATATAAATCAAATATTATTATGATCCATATAATAATATATTATAACTAAATTAGTAGTGTATTGTCAATATGTATTACCATTCTACTTATATATATTTTGAGGAAACTGAAAAATTACTATTAAAAATACTTTTTTTTGGGAAATAGATTACAAATGGAATTTTCTTTTTAGCTTATCTTGTACTCCTCTGGAAAATAAGAAATGGATGAACAGAAGAAACCCTGCAAGTGGAATGAGGGTAGTTATAACTGGAACAGACCATGTCAGGCGGAGACTTACACCCTGATAAAGATCTCGTATTATTTCAAGAGAGATACATGACAGGGTTCCAGCGATAAGACTGTAGGCCGGTATATTTAAACCCCTTCGACGTGTGTGTCGAACTATAAGTCGTAGCATATAAAGCCAGATCATTGTATTTAGGGAAATAACGAGGCCTAAATCCCAGAACCATTCAATTGTCCCATTCAGGGTGTCTAAAATATACAGGAAAGCTCCTGTTGTAATACCCAGACCCAGAAAGTTAGGAAGGAAACCTCGAATAAATTTCAATAAAAAGAAGAGAAAGATGACAACAGCCAGATTACTGGTTATTACATATTTTGACCAGCTGAGCATTCCAGAAAAGTGGTAATCAAGAATCCCGAAGCTTATTGAGAGTATAACAAGAGAAAAGGCAACTCCAATATACACAAAGACCCGGGCTTCTGTCCATCGCTTTCGATTCTCTGCCTGTTTCAAACGGTATCGGTTAAGAAGGTATTTTTCTCTTACAATATGATTTTTATTGGATTCTTCCACATTAGGGATGGGGAATGAACACAATGGACATGTCTGACGCTGATTTTCCACCTGGACACCACATTTAGGACAGTAGGGCATGAAAACCTCCTAGGTTGCAGAGATCGTTCCCTTTGGTTGCATGGGCCAATCTTTAAAAATGCATACTACTATTCTTAATAGTTTACTTCAATCCTTACTGGTATTCCTTCCTTTCTTAACTGAGAGAAAAATCTTTGCTCTACTTCCCTGTTTTCTGTTAGAGATCCAAAGGTAATGAATAATTGACTGCCATAGGAGATACATCCCACTTTAATGAGTGTTCCCTGGCTGGGGGGTACCAGTATGTGAACTTCCTTCACCTTCTCTGCAGTTCCAGGGGGAAGATTAAAACTACCAAGATTGGAGAATCCGCTACTATATGATCTCTCCCCAAGATGATAAAAGAAAAAAGGAAAGAAAATCCGTTTTACGAATAAGGGAACCAGGCGAATGCTCATGGCCCGTTCCAGATTAATATTTCTTTTAAATTGCTGGCCGATGTATCGTCGGTCTATCTGTAGGCTCATAAAATTTTTTACATGGGACAGAATTTCAGAAAAGCTGAAATGACCAACATGGCTATCAATAGTTGGTGTAAGGCTGATAAAAAAATTTCGAAGAGTTTTTGATGGATATAGACGACGAAGATCTAAAGGTACATTGATAACAACTGGTGCCGGCTTCCAGTTATTATCCTGTATCATCTCTGTTAGAACTGCCATGTATTTTGCGGTCAACCATTGGGTTAGGGATCCTCCATCTGCTTTTGCCCTGGTGAGAATATCTTTTAAAGGTATAATTCCTGTTGTAGAATAGTAAATCCCCGGTGGGATTCTTGGAAAAGGCAAATGGAATGCTGTACTTCTTTTTTTTGGAAGAGGAGCTGATGGATCAAAGTATTTATTAAAAGCATCCTCCCATTCCTCTTCCCCAGGTGTTTTTAGAAGATTATATTCATTCTCAATATTGGGATTCTCACCGAAATAGCTATTTAACAGGGCTTTTAGAAAAACCATACCTCCATATCCATCGGAAAGAGCGTGAGTAACTTCCAAAGACAAGCGATTATCTTTATAGTAAATATGTATAGGAGAAACTGCCCAACGTTTTTCATATTGAGTACATGGATAGTGGTTATCTTTTTGAATAGGTGTAAGTCTATTAGTTTTTTCAAAGTAATACCAGAAAACCCCCGGTTTAAGGACAACCTGAAAATATGGAAACCTTGGAAGAATCTTTTTTAGAGCTTCCTTAACCCTTGCAGGATTAACTTGTTCGGTAAGAATTGCAGTAAGCCTGAACAGAGTAGTTTGCTGATTTGATCTTATAAGGGGATAGGCCTTTCCTGTATTGTCCAGGCGATACCAATTCTCCATAATTTGAGCCTTGTTTGGTGGAATCATCCTGCTATTATACTCTGATTATTTCCAGTTAGAAAAGATCCTGTACTGCAGATTCACACATATCAAGAAAATCCTGAGAGCCAGCAGCCTGGGATAAAATTGATCTAATAATTTCAGATACAGCAAGAATATCTGCACCTGTTAGGTTTCCCACCTCAACTATACTTTCCTCAATTACTAGACCGGATAGCTGGAAATTCATCTCGTCCAGAATCAGACTTGTATTTTTTCTGTCAATGACATTAACTTTATTTGAATTAACAAAAGCATTCTCCAGAAACATAATAATCCCAGTGATATCTTCCTCCCCGATTACTTTGTTCTCAGCCTTAACTCCAAGTACAGCAAGGTTTTGTCTTCCCAGGGCCTCCTTTATTACCAATTCTCCAGTTTGATTTGGTATATTGCCCCTTCTTCTTATAAGAGAAATACGTCGTTCAAGAGTTGGAATTTCTCCCTTGTCTGTGAAACCTCCGCCTACGCCTAATTCCATAAAATTAACCATGCCGTCACCATTACTATCGAGCTTACTATCCAGAGTGTTTAAACTACTGGCCGGGTGAGGAAAGATCAAACGGTTCTTCGAGTTTTCTATTTCTGAAGCACTAATAACTCTATTACCATTTCGGTCGATCTCTCTTATCAATTCAGAACTGATTGAAGCCACTGCTTTTGGGTCTCCTGCATAAAGATTTGCAATTGTATTAATTTCCAGAGTATCAATAAGTCCATCCTTATTGCGATCAATAAGTCTATCTATAAATGTACTAACCAGGTAAGGTGGGGCAGATTCCTGAAGGATCATCATAATTTCATGGGCATCAATAGTTCCATTCCCATTTTTATCAATAATATGATCCATAGCTGTGACTGCAGTACGATCAGTTTTGAAGGATGCTACAATTTCATCGTTCTCATCAGGACTTATCCTACCGTCAAAATTAGAGTCTCCGTATTCATCCAGAAGGTTGGATACAGTTCTCGATTCGGAGAAAAAAACAGTATCAGAGAAGCTCATAACCACAGTAAGTCCAACAAGTTCATCCCGTCCATGTTCTATTTCCTTGAAAGAGATAATCCCATTCTTATCGCTGTCGAGTATCCTGTCAAAATTGTTATTTACCTGATAAGACTCATTATTGAGTAACATAAACCTGTAAACTGCTTCATACTCAGAGGGGTCAACTTTATCACTCCGATCATGATCAAGAATTTTCGGGATCCATCCAATGCGTATATTCTGGAATTGTTTCATTCCGTCAAAAAAGAGTGCCCTCACAGCGAGTTTTACTTCGTGTTCAGAAACAGATTCATCTCCATCCCTGTCGAAAAAGGTATCAATGCTATTTCTGACAGGATGAGGCCCCTTAAGAAAATCCCTGCATAATTCATTGAGAACATCCTCCTCATTTCTTGTGAGGAAGCCATCTTTGTCATGATCACCCAGTAGTTGAAACTCGTTAGTTACCCATGTCCCTGGAGGAGGTAGGATCAGAAGATACCAACTTATTTTCCAGGTACCATTTTGACGTTTGAAAAAGAATTGCTCATCAATATCTAATTTATCATGGTAGAATTGACTATTATACTTATTATCATTTGTCAAACCTTCCCATCCCTGTCCATTCATCATCAGAAAAAAGCTTTAGAAAAAGATCTCTGTTTCCAGTGCGTATAGCTTCTTCCCATTGTGAGAGCAGTAAATCGATGGCTTCATCATCTGTTAATGTTTGTATATTATTTGAAATTGCAGATTTATCATTGTTTATAGTTGTATTTGTCGTACAGGAGACCAGTAATACAAGGATCATGATGAGGATGATTTTCATAAAAACCTCCAAAATGATATTCTCTAATATTGTAAAATCAATCGTTGTTAAATAATTTTAATTCCTTAAACGGGAGATGTCAATGATAATAACTATTTAATTACTGTTTAGGGAAATAGCAGCTTACGAGAAATAAGTAAATTCTTTACATGGTATTTGATGGGATCATACTGTATAGTCATATTTATCAATTTTCAGGGAGTTTCAGTGTTTAAAAAATTCATCAGTTACTATAAATCTCACAGAAATCTATTTATCCTGGATATGTCCTGTGCAGTTATTGCATCAATACTTGCCATTCTAATTCCGGTACTTACAAGAACACTTCTTGGGGACTATTTGCCTTTGGGAAACAGTCGGAAAATTGTCCTAACACTAATATTGATGCTGGTCATCTATCTAATAAAGACTGTTCTTACCTTTATTCGTGTTAAGTGGGGTCATATTCTTGGCGTTCGTATGGAAGCGGATATGAGGAGAGATCTCTTTTCTCACATCCAGAAACTTTCTTTCAGTTATTTTGACAGAGTAAAAACGGGTCATCTTATGAGTAGAATATCCAATGACTTAAGTGTTATTGCAGAAGTTGCCCACCATGCTCCGGAAGACTTAATTATTTCTATAGTTGTTTTAATTCTTGCCTATATCGGCATGTTTCTGTTTAATTCCACCCTGGCATTGATTTGTCTTATTCCCCTTCCTTTTATGTTTGTCTGGGGAATAATTATGGGATCAAAAATGAGAGCAGGCTTTCGAATGGTTCGAAAAGAGATTGCTGAAATTAATAGCACTGTAGAAAACTCAGTTCAGGGTATCCGTGAAGTAAAATCCTTTGCAAATGAAAAGCTTGAGAATTCAAAATTCCATAAAACCAATACATCTTTTCGTGTGGCAAAGGAGATCGTTTATGACAGAATGGCCAGGTTCCATTCTGTAATGGGTTTTTTTAGGGAACTCTATTACTTTTCTACCATTGCAGGGGGAGCTTTTCTTATTTATAGAGGTAATTTAGATTTGGTAGATCTTCTTGCATTTATACTTTATATAGGAATCATTCTCCCTCCTATAGACAGATTAATTAATTTTACAGAACAGCTTCAACAGGGAATATCTTCATTTGAGCGATTTCAGGAAATAATGGATATACGTCCGGATATTGAGGATATCAGGAATGCAATAGATTTTAATCCAAAAAATGGAAAAATATCATTGAATAATATCAGTTTTAAATATGATAAATCGATTGCCTGGGTTTTGATGAATATTTCAATAGAAATAGAAGAGGGTACAACAGTGGCTTTGGCAGGGGAATCCGGAGCTGGGAAAAGTACTCTGGCATCATTAATCCCCCGTTTTTATGATATACAGGAAGGTACAATAAAAATAGATAATCAGAATATTACTGGATTAAAACAAAGGAGTCTAAGGAAAAATATTGGAATTGTTCAGCAGAATGTTTTTTTGTTTGACGGGACAATTCGGGAAAATATTATTTATGGTAAACCGGATGCAACAGAAGAAGAATTAACTAAATCTGTAGAGATGTCAAACCTTGGTAGTTTTATATCCACATTATCTAATGGCCTGGATACTGAAGTAGGCGAGCGTGGAGTTCTTCTCTCCGGTGGGCAGAAGCAGAGAATATCAATTGCCCGTGTTTTTCTTAAAAACCCGGAAATTTTAATTTTGGATGAAGCAACCAGTTCTCTGGATAACGAATCGGAAAGTATTATTCAGGAGGCTCTCTGGAAGCTTAGTAAAAATAGAACCACAATTATTATTGCTCACAGACTCTCAACAATAATGAAAGCGGATAAGATTTACGTCATGAAAAATGGTGAAATAGTTGAAGAAGGAACCCATACGGAGCTGCTGGAACAGAGAGGGTATTATAAAACTCTTGCAGATAAGGGGACCTTGATAGCAATATAATGTTCTGGCAATCTTATATTCTTCATTATTCTTTTTTTCCCCCAAAAAAAAGCTTTTCATAGTCCATCCCGGCATAAATAATTCTGTGTATTTCTACTGTATGCTCTGTGACAACATAGAACACAAGGTAGTTTCTTACTGATAACATTCTGTATTCAGTCTCAAGGAGTTCTTCTGTCTGATAAATTTTACAGGAATAAGGGAATTGCTCAAGTCGGGATATAGAATTGTCAAGTGCATCAAGTAAATCCATAGCAGCCTGTGGAACTTTTAATATATCGGTAATATAAACTGTAATTTTATTTAAATCCTTTACTGCCAGAGGCAAATATTTCAGTTTATGCAATATCGGCTTCAATTCTGGAAGAAAGTTTTGCCCTTAAATCTGAAAAAACTTCATTATGTGTATATCGCTTTTTTGTAAATTTTGCTTCCAGTTCTGCTTCCTTTAACTTAAGATAGATTTCACTTTTAAAAAGTTTATTTTCATAAGCCTCAATGCTCATTACTACCATATCGCCATATCCATTTTTAGTTAAGAAAACCGGCTCAGAGCTTGCATGTACTATTTTCGAAATATCAGTGAAATTATTGCGTAAGTCTGATACAGGTCTAATCTTCGGCATATTCTCCTCCTATTAATAATTAGCATAATTTTATCATAATTAAGCTAAGTATTCAATATATTGATTTTGATTATCCATAATCTTTTTAAAGATTGCCTTGACAAAAAGGCTTTTCATAATGTTATCTAGAGTCTGATGAATCAGGGGGGAATAGAATGATTGAGTTCTTGGAGAAAACGAAGTTACTCTCACTCCATACAAAAAATACCAGCTATATAATGCAGGTATTCAAGGGGCAACATCTACTGCATCTGTACTGGGGAAAACGTATAGCTATGACAGTCAGGGATGTTTATCTTCCTCTGGATGAGCGGGTAAATATGGTTCATTCTGATCCATCAGATAAAAGTTACCACATAGAAGATCTTCCTTTTGAATATGCTTTCTGGGGGAAAGGAGACTTCCGCAGTCCATCGTTAAGTGTAACTAATGGAAGTGGTGTGATAATTCCAGGCTTTGTCTATGAATCCCATACTATATCAGAGGGCAAGCCCGAAATACCCGGACTTCCATCTACATTCGCAAAAGAAAAGGATGAGGCTGAAACTCTCGAAATTAAACTTTCCAACCCGGGAACAGATCTTAAAGTAATACTCTCTTACACAGTTTTCCCGGAATTCGATGTAATTACCCGTAATGTTCGAATTGAGAATCTTTGTGAAAGCACTGTAAGGCTTGAAAAATTTATGAGTGTAACTATAGATTTTCCTCCCGGAGGCTATGAACTTCTTACACTGCCCGGTGCCTGGGGCAGGGAGAGGTGGATAGAAAGACAGCCTGTTCCTCATGGTGTAGTTTCAATTGGAAGTTCCCGGGGTATAAGCAGTCATCAGTTTAATCCGTTTATTGCATTACTCTCATCGGGAACAAGCGAAGTAAACGGAGAAGTCTTTGGTTTTAATCTTGTTTACAGTGGTAATTTTGTAGCAGAAACTGAAAAGAATCAGGATGATAGGATTCGATTGAATATGGGAATAAATCCAGGTACTTTTTCATGGGAACTAAAGCCGGGCGAGTCTTTTGAAACACCCGAAGCTGTTCTTGTTTATTCTGATAATGGCTTAAACGGTATGAGTGGGATTTATCATAATTTTTACCGCAAGCGACTTTCCCGATCAGCTTTTGCTGCCAAAGAACGACCCGTTCTGGTTAATAACTGGGAAGCTACATATTTTTCATTTAATGAGGAATCTCTTCTAGAAATAGCAAATAGGAGTAAGGATCTGGGCATAGAACTTTTTGTTCTCGATGATGGATGGTTTGGAGGGCGTGATTCTGACCATTCAAGCCTGGGAGACTGGGTTGTCAACCGGGGAAAACTGCCAGGCGGGATTGAGGGTATTTCAAGAAAGATCCGAAAAATGGGCATGAAATTTGGGCTTTGGTTCGAACCTGAAATGATTTCCCCTGACAGCGATCTTTTTCGTTCTCATCCTGACTGGGCCTTGCAGATTGAAAATAGTCCTCCGGCAGAAGGAAGAAATCAACTGGTTCTGGATCTTACAAGATCCGAGGTAGTGACTGAGATTATAAGCATGTTTAAATTGATTCTTGGCACAAAAGCAGTTGATTACGTTAAGTGGGATATGAACCGCCCTCTCACGGATGTCTATTCTTCTGCACTTCCTTCAGATAGGCAGGGGGAGCTCTACCATCGTTACATGCTGGGACTCTACAAGATAATGGATGAGATTACCTCAGCCTTCCCTGATATTCTCTTTGAAGGATGTGCTGCGGGAGGAGGCAGGTTTGATCCAGGGATCCTTCATTATATGCCCCAATATTGGACAAGCGATAATACAGACGCTGTTTCCCGTCTTAAAATCCAGTATGGCACCAGTTTAATCTATCCGCCAATCTTTATGGGATCACATGTTTCTGCTGTCCCAAACCATCAGGTGGGGAGATCTACGGAAATTGAAATGCGGGGCAATTCAGCAATGATGGGTAATTTCGGGTATGAATTGGATTTTGCCAAACTAAATAAAAAGGAGCTGGAAACCGTAAAAAATCAGGTATCTTTTTATAAAACTCATAGAAAACTAATCCAGTTTGGCAGGTTCTATCGACTGGTTAGTCCCTTTGAGGGGGAAACAGCTTCATGGATGACTGTCTGTCAGGATAATAGCGAATTTATTCTTTTTTATTACCGGATTCTGGCAGAGGCAAACATGCCCCGGTCATCTGTAAAGCTTGCAGGGATAGATAAACAATCTTTTTACAGGGAAACGGAATCCGGGGATGTGTACAGTGGCTCAGAACTTATGTTCAGGGGGTATTTTCTTCCCCGGTTTACTGCAGATTTTCAGTCTGTGATTATCCATTTCAGCAGCATGGAATCTTTGGATTAATTATTATAGTAAGTTCGGAAACACTTCAAATCCACCTGCCGGTGATCGTCTGACTATGGATGAAGAATCATCTATAATTAAATATAAAGAATTAAGCCTCGATTCCGGACAGAGAGAAGCCTTTTATAAAGATGTTAAAATTGAAATAACTGCTCTTCAGTTTAGCTTATTGTCAATTTTTATTAAATCACCCGGTCAGGTGTTTACCAGAGCAGTAAAAGAAGTAAGCTAACCATAAAACTGCTTAGTTTTTTTGTTGTATTGATAGTTTCAGTTGTTTTAATAATGCTTATATCTGTGAATCTTTTGACTACACGCCAGTTTAAGCGCTTTATACTCGATTCTGATGTCCTAATTGCCAGAGGGCGTATGGATTTATTAATGAAGAATTACACAAATCATCAGAATATGATGGATGGTTTCCCTGTTCCTCTTATCAAACTCGATGAAAGGAAATTTAGACAGGTGCTAAATAATCTGCTGTCAAATTCTATCAGATACAGTCCTTGTGATAATAATATTATTATAAGTGTACAGGTCAAAAACAGAAAAGGGAAAAAGGAATTGATCGTTTCAGTCAGTGATTCCGGTATAGGTATAAGTGAGGAGCATCTATCTATGATTTTTGATCGCTTTTACCGAGTTGATACTTCCAGATCCCGTGCAAGCGGGGGAACCGGTTTAGGCTTGTCCATCTCCCAAACCCTACATGGTTATTTAACCGGTCATCCGGAATCTCCACATGATTTCATCCTACCATTTGACATTTGTCTTTTTTAATTCGGTATAAGGAATGAGTTTCTGTATTATTGCTAATGAATGTATTTGTGCCAATAAGATTATAAGAAATGAATCATCAAAGTCTTTACAATTTGAATCAAATATAAATGCACATTCAATTTTTGTATATGCCAGAGTACTTTTAAGATATTGGAAATTATCATCAATGAGGCCCGTTTCTTCTCCATTCAAAATTATCTTATTTGATATTTTTATTAACGATTCAATGATACTTCTGGAATCCACATTCTTATCTGCCATGATAGTAATAAAATCTTTTAGTATATCAATTTTTCGATTAGTTATCCCAAGATATTTATAGGTGTTATCCAGAAGATTTTCAGAATATTTTTTTTCTTCACTAATTCTATGTATATCTTTCAGAAATTGATAACTAATAAAAATAATAATAAGGAGTATAATAGAA
>JAQIBN010000281.1 GCA_027859095.1 Spirochaetia bacterium
CATGTCTTTCTTTTACAGTTATTGCAATTATTTTGCCCTTTTTTGTTAATTGTATATTTGAATTTTTTTCATATACTACAAGTTCTTTACTTCTCAGACTTTTTAATGCTCCAATTACAGAGGGCATCTGAACATTTAAATCTTTTGCTATATTTTTTATTTTTGCATTATTATTATCTAATTCCAACTTAAGGATAGATTCAAGGTAATCTTCCATACTTGGCGAAAGTGTCAATTTTTTTTCCATAGATTTAAATTATATAATAAAAAGGTTAATTTTTCAATCTTAGGAAACAGTTTTGAATAATAATTTAAATGACTTTTTTTAGAGCGGTCTCAGGCTGTTCCTCTTACGAAACAAATAGAGGTTTTCCAGTCAAAATATTTACCTGCTAAATATTTATTAAGAGTAATTTTTAACTGCTCTAACTCATTCTCCTCTGTGATATTTACCAATATATTCCCATAGTTAATATTAGCGCCATGAGGATCAATCCAGCTTTTTATATCCTCTACTGTAATTGTTCGGTGCTCAGAGTAAATCTTTTTTTGTGATTTTATTGCACTGTACCCGGCCTCAGTCATCCAATTAACAAAATCTTTTTCTTTCCAGTTTATTATTGAGTTATAATCTGGACTATAAATAATCTTTTCTGCTTTTATCAGCAGATCAAGAGCAATCTGATCTGTTCTTTCCAATGTTTCAGATAAGTCTACTAGCAGAGATGAGAGCCTTGTAGATTCAGAAAGCAGTGTTTCTGCCAGAATAACTTTTCCGCCAGGTGTATTAAGATCCATCAAGTATTCATTGTAAGTAAGCTTATTTTCTTTATTAATTAGTGTATTCCTTCCCATAATTATATCAAACTTAAGCTTTCCTTTTTTTTCTTCTACGAATTCACTTACCTTTTTATTTTCTATTATTGGACGTTCCATTTCCGGAATCTGGTTACCATATTCCTGAAGATAATTCAGAGTTTCTAAACTACTGGTAAGGCCGTAAATGCCACCTTCTCTTACTCTCCTGGAGGCCTCCCATAAAAGCAGACCGCTTCCGGCGTTCAAATCCAAAATAATATGATGGGATCTTATGTCCACAAGATTAAAAACCGTGGTTTGAATATCTTTTAAGATTTCTCCTCTGCCCTGAAGTAATTTCTCAAACCATCTGTCTCTATTTTTATCAGGTGGTGCTGTTGTAAGAATTTCCGGGAATGAGGATGAGTTTTGTGATTCAATTTGCGCTTCTCTTTTTCTAAGTACTTCATTTTTTATTTCCGCTTCATACCCTGTACTTGAAGGATTATAAAAAACTTTTCCCTGTAGTGTCCTCGGCAGATACTGCTGTGCCACCCAGTGCTCTCTGTATGCATGGGGATAGAGATATCCCTCTCCGTGCCCAAAACCCTCTTTGTCTCTACCAGCATCCTTCAGGTGGTTGGGAACCTGGCTATTTTGCTCTTTTTCTATGGTTTTCAATGCGTCAAAAAAACCAAGAGCAGAATTAGATTTTGGCGCTGTTGCCAGATAAAGAGCTGCATGGGTTAGGTGATATCTTCCTTCCGGAAGTCCCACTCTGTCGAATGCAGCAGCAGCTGACTCTACTATTACTAATCCATTAGGATCAGCAAGGCCAATATCCTCACTTGCAGAAATAAGCATTCTTCGAAAGATATAATGAGGATCTTCTCCTGCTTTAACCATTTTTGCCAGCCAGTAAAGAACTGCATCAGGATCACTTCCTCTGATTGACTTAATAAATGCGCTTATTATATCAAAATGGTAGTCTCCCTCTTTGTCATAGAGAACAACCTTTTGTTGTATGCTTTCTTCAGCTGTTTCAAGGGTAATATATATTTTATTATTATTTTTTGGAGGGAATGATTCGCCTGTAGTTTCAACTGCAAGTTCAAGGGCATTAAGAAGGGATCTTGCATCTCCATTGGCAATATCTACTATATGTTCAAGGGCGTCTGGTTCGAATTTAATATTATACCTTCCATAACCCTTAATTTTATTATCTAAAGACTGGAGGGCTATTCCCATTAGGTTATCTTTTGTCAAATCTTTAAGCTGGAAAATTCTGGAGCGACTTACAAGAGCTGAATTGACTTCAAAATAAGGGTTTTGGGTGGTTGCTCCAATTAGTATTATTGTTCCGTTTTCAACCCAGGGAAGAAGAGCATCCTGCTGAGCCTTATTCCATCTGTGGATTTCATCAATAAAAAGAATGGTTCGCTTTCCATGAAGAGAAAGTCTTTCCTTTGCCAGATCTATCTCTTCTCGAAGGTTTTTTACTCCGGACAAAACAGCATTCATTGTTATAAATATACTTTTTGTAGAATTTGCAATTACTCTCGCCAGGGTCGTTTTTCCTGTTCCCGGAGGACCATAAAAAATAATGGAAGAGAGCTGATCCGCCTGTATCATACGACGTAACAGGCGGCCTTCACTTACAATATGATCCTGTCCAATATATTCATCCAGGTTTTCAGGACGCATACGGTATGCAAAGGGCTGATGTTTTGTGTCAAGTGATGATTCAAACAGATCCATTCCTGCATTATAAATCAGTAAACAGTAAACAGTAAACAGTAAACAGTGAACAGTGAAGAGTGAAGAGTTTCTGCTTACTGTTTAATGGGTACTAAAAATAAATGTTAGCAAATTATTACCAAAATGATATTTGTTTTTTATTTATTATATGATTTAATGATATATGCTTAAAGAATTGGAAACATCAGGTACTAAACTTACAAGCCTTAAACTATCTCTTTCAAAATTGCGATATCGCACTTATTATATTATGGCAATGATTTTTCTAATTATCTTTGCTTTTTTAGTAATCGCTCCATTAATTCAGATAATTCTTACATCACTTACTTTTCAGCGTAATGATCTACGTATGGTTAAAGGTGCCAGGGTTGGTGCTTTTACTTTTTATCACTATAGCAGGGTCTTCATAGGTCGCCTTGCTCAGGCTCTTTTCTATAAGCCCTTTCTTAATTCACTGATGGTAGGGGTTGGAGTAACAACTCTTTGCATGGGTGCTGGTACGGACAGATATTCCCTATAAGAAATTTCTTAACAGTGTCATTGTTATTCCTTATATGATGCCCTCCTGGGTTATGGCTCTGGCCTGGCTATTGATATTTAAAAATACCCGAACCGGTGGAGCTCCCGGGATGCTTACGGCACTCTTTGGTGTGGTTCCCCCAGATTGGGTTTCTTATGGCGCATTTCCCATTATTGTGTGCCTTGGGCTTCATTACTATGCATATTCATTTCTTCTTGTTTCCGGTGCTTTGGCAACAATTAACTCAGAACTTGAGGAAGCAGGATCTCTTTCCGGTCTTAATCGTCTTAGTGTGCTTAAAAAAATAACATTTCCCCTTGTTTTACCTGCGTTGGGATCATCATTTGTACTTACTTTTTCAAGAAGTATGGGAACATTTGGAACTCCGGCCCTGTTGGGTTTACCGGTTAGATTTTTTACAATACCTACACAGATCTATGCCTCTATCAATGCCCGTAATAAAGGAGATGCCTTTGTTCTTGCTCTGGTACTGGTTGTTCTTGCTGCAGGTGCAATCTATATTAATAGTAGAATTGTAGGAAAAAGAAAAAGCTTTGTAACAATGGGCGGAAAAGGATTCCGAAGTCGATTGAATAAACTTGGGGTTATGAAAATACCTGTTATTATACTGGTTACTGTTTTTCTTTTAATGGTAATTGTACTACCTGTAGTTCTTTTGGCATGGAACACCTTTATGCTTCTTCCTGATGATTATTCCTTGTCAAACCTGACGCTTCATTTCTGGACAGGAGATAGTAATTTTGAACTTGCCAGTGGTCAGCCTGGTATATTAAAAAATGAAGGTATCTGGGGAGGAGTGCTCAACAGTCTTAAACTTGGTGTTCTGGCAGCTGTCTTAAATGCCTTTATGGGGCTGCTGATAGGCTATGCTGTTGTCAGAAGCAGGGGGACTAGAATGTCTAAAGCTCTCGAGACTGTCTCTTTTGCTCCATATGTTTTTCCAAGTATTGCTATGGGTGCAATATACTTAAGTATGTTTGCCCATCCTTTTGGTCCTATACCTGCTTTATATGGTACATTTTATCTGATTTTACTTATAGTAATTGTTAAAAATATGCCATTTTCTTCCAGGACAGGCATTAGTGCTATTCTTCAGATAGATAAATCCCTTGAAGAGGTGGCTCAAACTCAGGGTATTCCATGGGTTACCCGTTTTAGAAAGATTATTTTTCCCCTTTCAAGAAGTGGTTTCTTTTCCGGGATGATACTTACTTTTATAACATCTATGAGGGAGTTATCTCTGATTATCCTACTTGTTACACCGAGTACGAGACTGCTTACCTCAATTATTTTTGCTTATAACGATCAGGATATGGTTCAGCATGCAAATGGTGTGACCCTTATTTTAATGATAATAATTGTCAGTGCGAATTTTATTGTAAGAAGGTTTTTGGGTGCCGGAGGTGTTCTGGGTCTGAAAGAATCCTGATTACTTAATATTAATTTTTTACAAGGAGTGTTTTATGAGTAAAAAAATTGTAATTTTACTGGTTATTTTTGTGGTCTTCGGCAGTATTTTATTTGCTGGTGCAGCAAAAGAAGTTCCTGTGGATTATCCTGCAGAGATGGATGCATGGCTTCAGGAAGCCAAACTTGGATCATATGAAGGAGAGCAGGACTGGGCTGAGATAGAGAGACTGGCAAAGGTCGAAGGAGAACTGGTAATTTATTCTTCTTCATCCCGAGTCGAAAAAGTTGCTGCTGTATTTGAGGAGAAATATCCTGGGATCAAGGTTATAAGTCATGATCTGGGATCAGTAGGTACAGTAGAAAAAACAATAAGTGAACAGGATGCCAATCTTTTTAATGTTGACCTTATTACTACTGGTGGATCCGGCCAGGTTATACATGAACTATTAAATAACTTTAGATTGGTTAATTTTGTTCCATCTATGTTTGTTGATCAAATTCCTGAAGAGTTAAGAGAACCTCTCCTTGCACGAATAGTAGAGGGCTATGTTTTGATGTACAACAAAGAATTTTATGGTGACACACCTCCTATCTCAAATGCCTGGGAACTTACAGAGGAAAAATGGAGAGGAAAAGTTGTTTTAAAAGATCCAATGGCTTCTCTTACAAATAAGATGGGACTCTGGACAATGGTTCAGCATGCTGATGAATTTGCAAAGGCGTATAAAGAATTAACAGGTAGTGAAGTGGAACTGCATGAAGGTGTTCCTGATGCAGGTTATGAGTTTATATACAGACTTTTACATAATGATCTTATTATATTAAGTTCAGGCAGTAAGGTTGCCAAGGCCTCCGGTGCTAAGGGACAGACTGATCCGTCTATTGCAATTACAGGTTATACATATATTCGTTATAATGAATCAAAAGATTATGTTAATGGATTGGTAACTCCCCTTACACCTTTTGAAAACATTATAACTCCTGTTTATACAGCCATTGCTCGACAGGCAGCTCATCCTAATGCAGCAAAACTGTTTACTGCATTTCTCCTTGGTGATATCAGTATTACTATGGATACAAAATTTGTCCAACCTTATAATGAGGGAGAAAGTGCCCGACTTCTACAGGGACTTGGTCCTTATTATGAACCTGGATCAAAAAGCCCAAGAGATACTGTCCCAGTTGCAGCCGGTGGAGAAAAATGGTTTGATCTTAACAGCTGGTTGGTTGATCCCGATTTTATGTGGTATGAAGGATTAAAAGTACAGGATTTCTGGGTTCAGGAAGTTGGAAACTAAAAAAGCCTATAGAGGAAAATAATCTTGGATAAGATAGTACTTTCAAATATAAGTAAATCGTACAGCGGGATTCCTGCTGTACGAACGTTAACACTGAATATCAGGGAGGGTGAGTTTCTCACCCTCCTGGGACCTTCAGGGTGTGGAAAAACAACCACTCTAAGGATGATAGCGGGGCTTGAAGATACGGACAGTGGTGAAATAACAGTAGGGGATCAAATATTTTTTTCTCAAAGTAAAGGTCTTTATGTTCCACCTGAAAAAAGAGATCTGGGATTTATTTTTCAAAGTTATGCACTTTGGCCTCATATGACAGTCAGGAAAAATATTTCTCTTGGTTTGGAAGAGAAAAAAATAGATAAGGACAAAATCGAAAAAACTGTAATAAATGCCCTTAAAAAGGTGCAGCTTGAGGGTCTGGAGGATCGTTATCCTTCAGAACTGTCCGGGGGGCAGCAACAGAGGGTTGCTGTAGCCAGAATGGTTGCATCAGAACCTCAGATTTTCCTTATGGATGAACCTCTGTCAAATTTGGATGCAATGCTTCGAATAGGAATGAGAGCAGAACTCAAGCACCTGCACCATGAGTTAGGAGCAACCACAGTCTATGTTACACATGATCAGAATGAAGCTTTAACCTTATCAGACCGCATTGTTGTAATGGAATCGGGAGAACTAAGACAAATTGGAACTCCTGAAGAAATATATAAAAAATCTGCTGATCTGTTTGTAGCTAAATTTGTAGGGTCTCCTCAGATTAATATTCTTAAAGGTCGTACTGTTATAGATAATGATGAATTTTTCTTTATTAGTGGTACAATAAAGAAAAAAGTTTCAATTCCATCTGAATATATGAATATGGATCTTACAGTAACAATCCGTCCTGAAGAGATTAAAATAAAAAATGAAAAAGAATCAAACTGGTTGGAATGTGATGTATATTCTGTTTTACCAGCAGGTTCGGAAACAATCATAGCAGTAAAAAAAGACGGTATGGATCTGACACTTAAAATTAATGGTTTTGCTGATTATAAGATTGATGATAAAGTATGGATCGATTTCAATCAGGATCAGATGAACTACTACGATCTGGAAACAGCTAAATTACTTTTTTAATAATCCGGGGACTGCCACCCGGGTTTTTTAAAATTAAATTTAAATGTTTATCCTAAAAACCTGCCTCCTAAACCTCTTGTTCTTATTGCAGTTCCAGCGGCTCTCTCCTTGTTTGGGGATATGGCACTATATGCATTGCTGCCTGTTCATTTTCAGGAATTGGGTTTAACTGCTTTTCAAGTTGGGATTTTGTTATCGGCAAACAGGTGGATAAGGCTTGTGACGAATCATCTGGCTGAAAAAATAATAGGGAAATGGAATAAAAATGTTACTCTTCTATCAGCTTTCTTAATTGGCCCTCTTCTTGCTCTTGTTTATGGGACCACTCCCGTTTTTGTATGGTTTTTGCTGGCCCGTCTGGGCTGGGGATTTTGCTGGTCTCTGATAAGGCAGATCGGAATCATGACTGCAGTTGATCTTGCAGAGAAAGATTCCATTGGTAGAAGTATAGGTTTATTTAATGGGATATTGCGAATTGGGAGTATGATTGGCATATTACTGGCGGGTCTTCTTTTTGACCTGGGAGGGTTTAGGTTTGCTCTGTTTTCAGCTGCAGGTATCAGCCTTATGGCTGTACCCTTCGGGTATTCGGGATTAAAAAGAACCGGTACTGTTTTTAAAGAAACTATTCATCAAAAAATAAAAGGTCGGGATTCCGGAATTATAATTTCCCTTTTTCATGGGTTTATTGTTGGCTGTATAGGAAGAGGGATTATGATGTCTACACTCGGCTACATTCTAAAACAACAGACCGGAGATACTGTTCATATTGGAAGTCTGATTATCGGGATAGCTACTGTAAATGGAATAATGCTTGCAGCCAAAGATATCTTGAACAGCCTTCTCTCCCCATTCCTTGGAGCTGTATCAGATCGTGTTGGTTACAGAAAATCACTGACTATTTTTTTTGGGCTGGGTTCAGGTGCATTAATGGTATCAGCTCTTACATCGTCTCTTTCTCTTATACTTGTGTGCATACTGCTGTTCTATATTTCTGACACAACACTTGTAATTTCTTTATCTGCTGTAGCTGGAAAAATGGGGTCGAGATCATACGCGACTTTCGCAACTGGTTTTGATCTTGGAGGAGCTGTCGGCCCCATTCTCTCATGGTCTCTCGTAGGACTTATGTCCTCTTCAGTGCCTTCCCTGACATTTGGGGCAATACTTTATACACTGGGATTTGTCTCTTCTTTAATATGGAGAAATGGCCGAAAAATATGCAACCATTGACATACTAATATATCCTGATAAAAATGAAATATTATCCCCTTGACATATGCTATACCGATCGGTATAGTGGGCCCATGAATAATACTGATAATAGAACAGTGATAAAACAAGCTGCTCTCCGGCTTTTTGCACATAAAGGCTATGATGGTGTTGGGGTTCAGGAAATAGTTCAGAAATGTAGACTGACCAAGCCCACTTTATACCACTATTTTGGAAGCAAATCCGGACTTTTTGGAGCTGTTCTGGAAGAAGAGTTTGCACGTTTTTTCGGTGTAATGGGGAAAGCCTTCAGCTATGAGCATGATATTGTTCAAACCCTGCAAACTATTGCAGTGAATTACCTTCATTTTGCCGAAAATAACGGAGATTTTATGACTCTGCAGATATCAATGTCATTTAATCCGAAAGAAACTGCTGGTTCAGATATCTCTGCGCCATTTATTGAAAAGTTCTACAAGGGTCTGGAATCCTTGTTCGAAGAAGCAGCAGGAGATCATGGCAACATGAAGAACAGGCAGACTGCCTATTCAATTTCTTTTATTGGAATACTTAATGCCTATTATATCCTGAGTAGACGGAATGGGGAGCTCATAAGCAATGAAACAGTTTTATTGGCTGTACATCAATTCATGCATGGAATTTTCAGCTAATTTTATTAAATATAATATACCGAACGGTATACTAGTAAGGAAGAAAAAATGAATATATGGTACGAGGAAGCATTTTTTTATCACATATATCCCCTTGGGCTCTGCGGAGCAGAACCGGAAAATCCAGCTCTATCAGAAGGAGAGGGGCCAATAACTCACAGACTGCCTGAAATAACTGAATGGCTTCCTTACCTGGTGGCTCTGGGGATTAATGCCTTGTATATCGGGCCACTTTTTGAGTCAGAAAGCCATGGTTATGACACCCTTGATTATTATAAGGTGGATAGAAGGCTTGGTAATAATCAGGATTTACAGAATTTGGTAGAGAAATGTCATAACTCCGGTATCCGGGTTATTCTGGATGGTGTTTTTAATCATGTAAGCAGGCATTTTTTTGCTTTTAAAGATATTTTAGAGAAAAGAGAGGATTCCCAATACAGAGACTGGATTAAGGAACTGAATTTTTCAAAAAATAACAGTTATGCAGATGGACTGTCGTATCAGGCCTGGAATGGTAATGAAAACCTGGTTACCCTGAACCTGGAAAATCACGATACCAGAGAGCACCTGTTTGGTGCAGTAAGATTCTGGATTGAAACTTTTAATATAGATGGTATCAGGCTGGATGCAGCCGATTGTCTTGATGATAAATTCCTTGAGGATTTTTCCCTTGTTTGTAATCATAAGAAGGAGGATTTCTTCCTTTTAGGAGAGATCATTCACGGTGACTATGCACATTGGGCCAATTCACAGATGCTGCATTCTGTTACCAATTATGAAGTCTGGAAGGGCCTGTGGTCAAGTATCAAGGACAGGAATATGTTTGAGATTGCCTGGACACTTAAGAGGGAGTTCGGAGATGAGGGGCTCTATAAAGGGCTGCCCCTGTATAACTTTACAGATAATCATGATGTTGATCGGGTAATTGAACAGCTCGATAAGCCATCACTTCTCTATCCTCTGTACCTCCTTATGTTTTGTATTCCGGGGATTCCGTCTATTTATTACGGAAGCGAGTTCGGCGTAGGGGGCACGAAAAATGGACCCGATGATTCAGGAATGCGACCCAGGCTGAGAATTGAAGAGCTTAATAGAAATGCAGAGCACCCTGATCTTCTTTAGGAAGTCTTCTTCAGAAACAATGGTTTGCTGTATGAATATTGCTGATAATATTGTTGAGATTGTTATTGATGCTCATGGTTTTAAAAAAGCGACTGATCTCCTAAACTGTGAAGATCCAGTCATCTATTCTCTTAACGGGAAGTTCTCCTTCTCCATTCCCAAGACCTGGGGAAGAATACTTAAACTGGAATATTAGTACACTCCAAATTTAAGTAAAATAGCTCTGATTGTAATCACCAATAATAAATTGCCGATTTATGAAAATTTAGTTATATTCATAATTACTGATAAAATACTGGCTATATGCCATGGGAGAAATAAATGGATTATACAAGAGGACAGAACTTCAGGAGAGCAGGGGCCCGGGACAGAAGTATAATAAAAAATGTTTATTTATGGATGACTGCAGGTCTTGCACTTACAGGTGTAGTAGCCTTTGGCATTTCCGGGAATCAGCCCCTTATGATGGCACTTGTTTCAAATTCTGTACTATTTTTTGGAATAATAATTGCTGAGTTGGGACTTGTTTGGTATCTTTCAGCAAGAATTCAGAAAATGAGCACTACCGCTGCAACTTTTGCCTTTGCGTTATATGCCTTTCTGAATGGAATTACTCTTTCTGTTATTTTCCTGGCTTACACAGGAACAACAATTTCTCTTGCCTTTTTTACAACTGCAGCTACTTTTGGAGCTATGAGTATATATGCAATGACTACTAAAAGAGACCTTTCAGGAATGGGACATTATTTAATGATGGGTGTTCTTGGAATAATAGTAGTTTCAATTATAAATATATTTTTAAAGAGCCCTGCTGTTTACTACATGATTTCCTATATTGGAGTTCTTGTTTTTATGGGGCTTACTGCTTATGATACCCAGAAAATCCTTAACTGGAGCGCCCAGTCGGGTTCTGTATCAGAAGAGCAGTACATAAAATTTTCCATTATGGGTGCCTTGAAATTATATCTGGATTTCATAAATATATTTTTGTTCATGTTAAGAATCTTTGGACGTAGACGATAGATCTGTAGGGGCAGTCATGGCTGCCCCTACTTGTACTGCGTAATTTTATTCAGCATATCCGGATCAGCGTTAGAAATAATTTCAGGTAAATTGCCTGCCATGCCAATATTTTCTCCTTTAATAATCATCAGCCCTAAAATACCTGGAATTACTGAAATCTCATTAAGAGTCTTTTCAATATCTTCAGTTTTTTTTACAAGATTGCAGGCTCTGGTAGCAGCTGCATCTGCCAAAGCTCCTGACTTTGAAAAAACAGTTACAAGGTTACAGTCACCCAGGCTAAAGGAATGTCCCATTGTACTGGATGAGGAACAAACTGCCAGTGGTGTTTCTTTGGGTTTAATTAAAAATGCAAGTTTTCCTTCCAAAGATTCAACTCCAGAGTGTATACCCAGGACCAGTTTATTTTTAAGGATCATATATATATCCCCACCATTTTCTACAATTGATTCTGATTCCCCTAATCTTCCTCCGTCCCCACCAAAAGCTCCCTTTTCAGCTGCTAATTGAGCAATAGTCCCGGCTACAGCTGCCATGGGGCCTACATTTGTTATAGATGCTGCTTTTTGCATTATTTTGGCAATATCTGGGGAGTATTCAGTTAGAGCTGGAATTGGTGTTAATGACTTTAGAAAAACCTTATTTTCTATAATGAATTTTTCCAGAATTTCTCTTTGATTAATAATTATATCTGTTACAGTGTTTAAATGTGCAGAAGCTATTCTATAATCAGCTTTCCTGTATGAAAACCTGGTAAAAGTTCTCATTTATTTTTATTAACCATTTACTTGTCCTGAAAAATTGATCCACAGGCACCAAAAGGACAGTTTGGAATGCATCCCATACAGTCTATACATACATTCTGATCAAATTCCACTTTCATGGTAGTTCTGTCTTTAATATGGAGTGCATCAACAGGACAATGAGTCAGGCAGTTTCCACAGGATGTACAAACTGCTTCATCCCATCTAAAGGCTTTCTGGGCATCATCAATTTTAACACCTTCAGCTACAATAAAATTTATACCTTCTTCAATTTTAGAAGCTGATCCTGTAATATCCAGAACCATAAAACCTTCCTCTTCTTCTGTGATACTTGCTCTGTATAAATTAATTATCAAGTCGAAATCTTTAACAAGGTGGTAGACAATTGGCTTTTCTACAACTTTTTTCTTAAATGTTAAAAGAAGTTTTTTTGTTTCCATCTTATTATTTACTCACTTTCATTGATTTCATTCCCTGATTTGGAGGAAGGGGCATGTATGGTTTGTTAAGGGTAAAAGATCCATCCTGTATTTCTGATTTTAATATTTCTGTAATAGTTATTGCTTTTTCATAGGAAGAAAGTGACGAAGTTTCAACATCTTGCCCAAGAATATTTACAGATCCTGATTTTAATTCTTCATAGTTTACTGAAGTTAATACTTTACCTGTTTTCATTGGGTAATCCAGTGAATAATCAATTACCTGGGCTTGAATATCTCTATCTTTAATAGTGGTTTTTCGCAAGATTTCTTCGTTTAATATTGGAATTGGTATCCCCACCCCAAGGGCCAGTGAAACACCATAACCTTTAAAACTTACACCCCTGACAAAATCTGCATTCATTTTTTTCATATCCCCGGTAAGAGCCAGGGTTCCAGCTCCTTCTGCAGGAACATCATTTGCTGTTCGCTCAACTGCTGATGCATGTTGAGTTCCTTCTGAGTAAACATGTCCCTTTGCTCCAGCCAGCCATACAGATGTTCCCACTCCAATTGTCTGATACAATGGATCATTCAATAGAGGGGAAAGCTGCCCGGCTGATGAGTAAGTCATGTTTCCCATGTTGGGTTTCAGTTTCCCCAGATACGTGTAGATTGTTTTATTGGATGTGTTGATTGCCACATTGTAATTTTGATAACAGTTTCTGGGATTAACCATTGTAGCCTGGTTTAGATCATTAATGTTAAATCGGGTTCTAATTTCTTTTAGGGGATATTCATCTGTACCATAGGAGAGTGCAAACAGCTGCAGCTCTTCTCCCCTTATTAATTTTTCTATTACATGTCCACCACCAAATTTAAACTCTCCAGGATAGTCCAAATTGGCTGGATCGTTGTGACGAAGCTGGGTTGCACCCATGTAAAGATCTACTGCAGCAATCCCTGAATATGCAAGGACATCATCTATCCATGCTTCTGTAATTCGTATTTTGGGTTGACTGTGTCCGAAGTTTAAAAAACAACCAGAGGAGCACATAGGACCGAAAGTTGCAGTTGTTACAACATCAACCTCTTTTGCAGCTTGTTCAATACCTTTTTCTTCTACATAATCTATTATCTCTGCAGCTGTAAGTACAACAGCTTTTTTGGAAGCAATTTTCTCGTTTATTTCTTCATAGGTTTTCATTGATAATATGCTAGCAGATTGATCTCTTTGATGCAAGTAAAGCCGATTTTTTGAATAATATTACTTTTCCTCTTGCTAAAATTTTATAAACTATTACACTAATGCTATAATAAAAACTGCGGGAGGAAATTCCATTGCAAACAGTGTTTTCAGATTATAATGGGAGTAGTGGTGTCAAACAGGATGGAACTCCTTACAAAGTATTAATTGTGGATGATTCAAAATTTGTTAAAAAACAACTTGGTAAAATTCTTGAATCCGAAGGATATGAAATTATCAGTACTGCTGCCCATGGAGCAGAAGCTGTAGATAAATATAAAGAAATGAAAGAAAATATAGATCTTGTAACGATGGATATTACAATGCCGGGAATGGATGGTATTAGTGCAATGGAAAAGATTGTTCAGTTTGATAGATCTGCCAAGGTTGTTATGGTCAGTGCTTTGGGAAAACAGGATCTGGTAAAAAAATCATTTATGCTTGGAGCAAGTAATTATATTGTAAAACCATTAAATCGTGATAAAGTTGTAGAAAGACTTAGTTATGTGCTGGGTGGTCAACAGTTAAGTTAGCTGGTAACATGTTGGTGAAATGGAGATTTAAATGAAAAAAATAGCAAATGTAATAATATCCATAGTGATACTTCTTGTGCTCTCTTCGTGTGCTACTATGAAGGCTGTACCAAAGGATAGAGCAATAGCGAAATTTATTGAATTATATAACAGTGGAGACACTGTTCGTATGACAGAGATGACATCTATCCCTATGCTTATTGATGGCGAAATAGTAGCAAGAAATACTGATGCAGACTTCTTTTGGAATAGTCTTGCTAAAGCAGGGTTCACCTTAGACGGTTCAGAATCTTTTACTGTAGAACCTCTGGGTGCCAATTCAAGCTTAGTATTTGGTGATACCATGGAAGTTGGTACTTTTTTTGCTAAGTATGTGCCTGAAACAGCTGTTCTTGTTCGGGTTAAAGGACCAGTTGGAGATTTTATACTTCTTCTATCCGGTAGAAAGGGTCCATATCCCTTTATCTTTGGTTTTACGGGGCCGTTATTATGAAAAAAATATTTCTAATTATTTTTATAGCAATAATTGCAATTACAACCTACGGACAGAATACCAGTTTGGTTTATGTTGATGGATGGGTTGATATCCGTTCAGCTGGTGAATTATTCGAAGCTTTTCCTGGAGATAGTTTACGGGCTGGTGACTCAGTAATTACTGGTTCAGACAGCTATGCTGAACTTGAGCAAAAAAATCTTAGTTCAATTTTTGTAGAACCTGACTCAATTTTTACAATTCGTGAAATGGAAGGAAGTTCCGGAAAGGAAACTGTACTATCTACTACTGTAGGTTCTGTTTCTTTTAAATTCGGGAAACTCTTTGGAATAGAACCCATAATTGCGACTCCAAGTATGGTTGCAGGAATAAGGGGTACGGAGCTTACAGTATATGCTGGTGAGGACGGGTCTACCCTAATTGCAGTAGACAGTGGTCTTGTGACTGTTGAATCCCAGGGTGTTTCTGTGGATTTGGTTAAGGATGAAGGGGTGGAAGTTCTTCCCGGGGAAGTGCCGGGAGAAAAATTCAGCCTCCTGGGACGAGAAATGGATTTTGCCTCCTGGAATGCAGAAAAATATGAGTCTCTTATAGCTGATCCTGAGACAGGTCTCAAGCATATGGGTAATCAGCTTGATGGGTTTATAACAGAAATTGTAATTTTAGATAATTTATTAACAGAACTGAAGATGGAGAAAGAATATATTAAAAAGGAATGGCAAAAAATCCTGGATGAGCAAGGAAAGGAACAGGGGAAGGCTTTTTTTAATAAAAATGTTCATCCTCTAGATCTAAAAACTGGTCCCCTATTTCTAAATATAAGGTATTATAGTCTTTCTTCTCTTTCCTTTAGACGTTTTATCTTAGGTGGGTTATATTTAGATATGAAAGCACGCTATATAATGGATGTAAATAACAATGAATATCAGAAATTTTTATCAATGTATGAAGATGTAATGAATAGTTTTGAGGAAAGTGTAGTCCCTTTTCTTGATGCTAATGATATATAGGAGATGATATTATGTATAAAAAAATAGTTTTAGTATTAACTGTATTTGCACTTGTGATGATAATTAGTTCATGTGGTGCACTTCTTGGTAACAGTATTGAAGAACGAGTACAGCAGTTTGAAATTGATCTAAATGGAAGTAGAAGTAGTATTATAGAGAATTTTAGCTCAGACTGTGGTAATTATAATGCGATGAATATTGCTACCTATTGGAGTGATAATACATCGGTATTTGATGATGATTACAAAACATTCAATATTGTCATTCCAAGCGATCCTGCAGAAACATTTACTACAACTTATAGTGATAATGCTGGAGGCCCTTATAACATTAAATTTTATCTCGTAAATGAAGGGGATTTCTTTAGTGGTGATAACTGGAAAATTAGGACCATCTGGGTTGATGATTCAGTTCAGATTAACTGACAATTGAAATACCATCTGCATAAAATAATTAATTTTGACCTCGGGGACACCATAAAGATAGACTTCAATGGCAGCGCCTTTGTAGCCTTTATGGATGACGAAAATTACGAAAGGTACATAGGTGATTTTGAATATGATTTCTTTGGAAAAGAGGTTTCTGAATCTTCTTTCAGCATAGTACCGCCCAACGAGGGTCGTTGGCATCTTGTGATTGAACATACAAAAATCCCTGCAGACATGGAAGTCCATGTACAGATAGTGAGCGAGTTATGAAAAATAAAAAAAAGAAACTTGTAGAAATTGACACTAATTTTGATGCCACCTTTATGGATAGTATCTTAACTGAAAAAGAGATACCTCATGTTATGGTTTCATACTCCACTACACCTTTTATCAATCTGTTTCAAACACAAAAGGGCTGGGGCCATATTACTGCACCTGCCCAATATCTTTTAGAAATAGAGACTCTCTACAAAGAGTTTAAGCAATCAGATACCGAATAAGTGATAATATACTGTTTAAAATTGAAAAATTTTAAAAAATGAGATACACTGATTTAGGTTACTTTTTCTAAAAGTTGCTGGAGGTATGCTTTGAAAAAAAATATTTTTGTTATAATTCTAATGTTTTCTATAATATTCTGGTCTACAGCAGAAGATTTTTTACTCGTTTATTCTGAAGGTGATGTTTCCGAAAATGAAAACGGAACATGGTATGAACTCTTTATTGGAGATATGCTAAGTGATAGTAGTACTCTGAAAATTGGACCCAATTCAATGGTAGAAATTGATGCCAATGGTAATACACTTTTATTAAATAAGCCTGGAACCTATAAAATTGGAGAACTCCTTTCTCAAAAAGGTAAAGTTTCTGCATGGGGGAATAACCCTGTTTTTAAGAAATTTTTATCAGGAGACAATGCACGGTCAGGTATACAAACTGCAGTTATGGGCGTAAGAGGTTCTGCCACTGAGACTGATGATATTGAATGGCTTTCTGAAGACAGCATGATTATAGATGAAGCAATTGTAATGATAGAAGATGGTAATTTTAATGATGCTGTCAATTTTCTCACCGAGGAAATGGACTTTGCATTTGATGAAGATCTTTCTGTTTACAATTATTATTTAGGATACAGTTATTATATGCTTGGAGCTTCTGGAAGAGCTCTTTCTTTTCTTGATAAGGTTGAGAGTGATTATGATACTGAGTATTATCCTGATTTTGTTGTATTAAAAGGAAGTCTACTTTTAGAATCTCTGGCTTTTAATGACGCTCTTGATCTTTTTAATGAATTTCTAAGGAATGATGATTTTTCGGGGACAGCTCAGGCTGTGAATTATCTTAGTGCTACTGCTTTAAAAGGCCTTGGAAAAGATAGAGATGCAAAAAAGAAACTGGAAATTACTGTAAAAATGAACCCATCCAGTGAAATTGGCAGATCAGCGGATTCTCTTCTAAAAAATCTATAATAAAACTAAATTTTTTTATGTATTAAATTACCCGGTCATTTTATGGTCGGGTTTTTATATTTAAGTTATTTATATTCTTGAAAAAATATTATTTTTAACATATTATGCAGCTAAGAGGTAGTTATGATAACTCAGGTATCCAGGTTTTATGTGCGAATAAAGGAAGATCTTGAAAAAGCATTTACCGACTTTTTCCCCCACATGTCTTCTAATTATATAAAAATGGCAAAACTGTTTGATAAAGGGAAATGTTATCCTGTTTTAGCAGTCGAAAAGGTTGTAGTTTTTACCATAGATGGGTCAGAAGTAGAATCTGCCCGATTTCTTGTTCCCTCTGAAAATGGGAATTTTATATGGATTCAGTCAGAAATATTTGATTTTATGGGTTTTGAGAATAAATGCGCAGACTAGGTTTTTAATATGTAAATCCTGGATTGTTTCTTTATTGATTTTCTGTAATGTAGGATTTTAGCTTGTTATAAACCTTAACAGGAACTCTTGCTTTTATTGATGAACCTGAATCCTGATAATCCTCTTCTAAAACTGTTCCTTCTCTGTGGATCATAGAGATTAGATCGTAACGATCAGTCGGAATTAATAAAGATATAGTTTTTTTATCTTTATTAAGGAATTCCTCTACTTTTTCAAATACACTATCAAGTCCTTCTTCTGTCTTTGTTGATATATACAGGGCATCAGGGTTATTCAGTTCAATACCTAAGCTATCTGTGGAATTAGTGTTCAAATCTATTTTGTTAAAAACAAGTATCATAGGTTTATCACCAGCCCCAAGTTCTTCCAGAACTTCCATGGTAATTCTATACTGTTCTTCTACTTCCGGAAGAGATAGATCCAAAACATGTATAAGGAAATCTGCAAGGACTGTTTCCTCTAATGTTGATTTGAATGCATCAACAAGATCATGTGGTAGTTTTCTAATAAATCCTACAGTATCTGTTAAAAGGATCTTATGTCCTCCAGGAAGGGTTACTTTTCGGGTTGTGGGATCCAGTGTAGCAAATAATTTATCTTCAACAAATGCATCTGCGCCTGTAAGGGCATTTAATAATGATGATTTCCCTGCATTTGTATAGCCTACAAGAGCTCCTGTTGGAATTGAAAGTGTAGATCTTTGTTTTCGCAATGTATTTCTATGAAGCCTTACTTTAATAAGTTCTTTCTTTAATCGGGTAATTTTGTTCATAACAAGACGCCGGTCAACTTCAAGTTGGGTTTCACCTTCTCCCCTTGTCCCTTTTGAACCTCCTTTTTGGCGAGATAAATGGGTCCATGCTCTTGTAAGCCTTGGAAGACTGTATTCCATTCTTGCAAGACCTACCTGGAGGACAGCCTCTTTTGTTGTTGCTCTTTCGGCAAAGATATCCAGAATAACTTCATGTCTGTCTATAACTGCCTTACCTGAAAGTTCTTCAAAATTCCTCTGCTGTCCCGGAGATAGATCGTTATCAAAAATTATTATCTCAGCTCCAAGCTTTTTTGCAGTTTCTGTTATTTCATCAGCTTTTCCGGATCCTACAAAAAATTTAGGGCTTCGTTTTTTTAGAGGTACCACTATAGACTTGACTGATTCAGCACCCATTGTATCTACTAGGTTTTCCAATTCTGTTAGATGAATAAGTGCTTCTCCCTTGTTCATTTCCGGATATTGCATACAAACCAGGATAGCCTTTTGTTTTACTTCATTTTCTATTGTATTTCTATTGATTTCCATATTGATTTATATATTACCCAGGACTACAATGATTGTCCATAATGAATATACCTGACAGACCACCCAATTGTCTTAAATGCATACATTTTAAAGTAACCTGGGAGCCCCATTTTCCAAGAAGCTGTAGTATTTTTGGTGTGAAATCAAAAAACCTGCCTTCTGTAGCAGTAAAAAGAGCAACAGACAAGAACTGTCCTGCTTTTAAGAAATCTCCTAAAATAAAAGAATAGTATCAATTATTATCCAAAAAATTTAATTATCTGAAGCCAGTTCTAAAAAACTCCAAGTGTAAAATCCGGGGAATTTAGTTTGAATAAATCTTTTAGACCGGAACTAATAAATATTTTTTTATCTTTCGTAATAAAAATCCCTTCCAATTTTTCAGTAGACTCCAGTAAATCCATCCCTTTTACAAGACCGGCTGAAAATGCGACTGTTGAGTAGGCATCAGCTATTATTCCAGTATGAGCAACTATTGTTATGCTAAGCAGTTCATTTTCAACTGGGTAACCAGAATCAGGATCAAGTATATGGTGATACCTTTTGTTATCTTTCTCAAAAAAACGTTCATAAATACCGGAAGTAACTACTGATGACTCACTTATTTCTATTGTGCCTATGTATTGGCCTCTTGAATCAACCGGGTTCTGAATACCAATTTTCCAGGGTATTTTATTGTTTTTTTCACCAAAGGTTAAAACATTACCACCAAGATTTATAATCCCTTTTGTAAAACCTTTCTCAAGAAGGAAGTCTTTTAAAATATCTGCTGCATAACCCTTTGCTATTCCTCCCAGGTCTATACTCATATTTTTGTTTTGTAAAAATACTGTTTTGTCATTTTTATTCAGTGAAATGTATTGTGATCCAATAAGTGGAAGAACAGATTCAATACGTTTTGCATCAGGTACATTTTGATTTTCTGTACCTATTCCCCAAAGATTAACTAATGGTCCAATAGTTATATCAAATTTACTATCAGCTAAGTTTGCATATTTTATCCCTTCTTCTATTACAAAATATGTATCCTCAGATACTCTTACTGGATTAACTCCTGCATTTGAATTGATCTGATCAAGTTGAGAGTTTTTTATTACCGGACTCATTTTGTTTTCTATATTTTGAATGATTTCAAAGGCTTCCTCAAAAGAGAAATTAGTATTTTTCTCATACAGTGTAATGGAACAGACAGTTCCCAATGCAAAGCCGGTTTCGGAATATGGTTTTATACTATTTCTATTACATGAAATTATTGTAAAAGAAATAATAAGCATTATTAAAATTGATTTGATTTTTTTCATAGTTAGAAGACATTAACATGTAGGACTATACGTTTGCAATTGCCAGATAATTATTATTTTATATTATTGACACCTGTTACGTTACGGGTTACATTAATATATGATTAGTTCCTTTAAACATAAAGGTCTTGAGACGTTCTTTTTTTCTGGGAATAAAAAAGGAATTATACCAGAACATGCGAGTAAACTTGCCAGAATTTTAGACCGTTTAGATGCATCAACATTGGTAAGAGATATGAATTTACCTGGTTTCAAACTTCATAGACTGACAGGAAAAGAAAAAAATATATGGTCAGTGTGGGTTAATGGGAATTGGAGAATAACTTTCTTTTTTAAAGATGGAGACGCATTCATTGTTAATTATAGAGATTATCATTAGGAGTCAGTAATGATGAAAAAAAGAAAACCAGTACATCCTGGTGTCCTCTTAAAAGAAGATGTTTTAATTCCTTTAGGTCTTACAATTACAAAAGCTGCAAATGATCTCGGTGTTTCGAGAAAAACGCTTTCAGAATTTATTAATGAAAAAGCATCTTTAAGCCCGGATATGGCTGTAAGAATCTCCAAAGCAACAGAAACATCTCCTGAAAGTTGGCTTAACATGCAGTCAAAGCTTGATTTATGGATATCTGAAAAGAAAAATTTAAATGTTATCCCTTTCCCTTCTAATGAAGGAGAACATACAAAACTAATGGAAGGTTGATCCCATAAAAACATTCAAACTTCTTATGACAGTAAATTACCTGGTTTAAGGATATGAGATATCCAGAATTATATTATTTACTCAACATCTGCAAGCATGATATGGTATCAGTGTATTGCTGATAGCTGGTAGTTAGACAAAACATAGGAGCGATCTATGAAAATTTGGAAAGTATCATTAGGGGAAAAATATATAGATGATGTGAATTTTAATGAATTAACATCAAATAATCTTGTTTCAGTTCATCCTTCTACACCTGCAAAGGGACAGAGTTCTGTGTTACAAGGTGATTTGTTCACTGGTGCAGAACATGGCGATTTATTTTATATTTGTCGCTCTAATAGCAGTGTTGAAGTAATTGGAATGTTTTGTGATAACAGACCTTTATATTCAACAATTGAAAAACATAAAGATTGGACAGATAGAGAGTATCTTTTAATCGAAAATGCCATAAATCACACAAAATATAACAAAACTCTTGATAAGTGGTGGGCTCCTAAAAATAATTCTACATTTATAGAAATACCGAAAAATGAATATTCTTTATTTGAAAAAGAAATATTACAACCTGTTTTTGGAAAAACTATGAAAGAAATTGTAAAAAAAAGACAAATTGAATT
>JAQIBN010000288.1 GCA_027859095.1 Spirochaetia bacterium
AGTATCAGAGCAATAGAAAGTACAGGAACAAGCCATATCACGACAGTAGACTGAACATCATACCATACCAAAATACTTTTAAACTGGTGACCAGTAGCTCTTACCAGAGATGCAGCAAACAGTGCAAAAAAACCACAGGATAATCCCATATTATACAAATTGTATCCCTGATGAAGGTGGAGCATTGATACAGCAATTGCAGGGAGTAGAAACCCTGTAATTGTTCCACCAATAAGTCCAACAGCAACAGCTGTAACTCCAGTAAATCCAAACTCAAAGACAAGAAAACTTACAAGAGGGCCAAGTGCTGTTCCAAAAAGAGCAATAATTATATATTCTCGAAACATTTTCCCGGCAAGCTTAGCAGAAAGAGACACTCCAAAGATAATAGGGATTATGTTTAATGGTGTTTTTCCAAAAAAACCAAAACCCATAATGGTAAATATTGCAGCATAAGTAGGACCAGATAATTGAACCTTAAGAATACTAATAACAATGAGCCCTACTGCCCCTGCCAGGGCAGCATTTATTAATGTACCTCCAATACCACCCAGTGGAATGAAATCACTAATTAGTCTGCCAGGTTGGATCTGCAGCCTGATAAAACCCTGAACAGCTGCTTTAGGTCCATCTACAATTAAACCCACTCCAATAAAATAGATCATAATTCCTATAAGGAGTATCAGTAGAAATTTGTTCTGTTTTTCCATCTATTTCCCTCTATTTATTAAAGCATAGATATATATAGTACATGTTTTATTTCTGTCTTTATTCACTAGTAATAATAAACTATGGTGGTACTCAAATAAAAATTAGTATAACATGATGTCAGGCCTTGTATAGGATAAATTTATATTTGGAGGGATAAATGAAATATTTACCCAATGAACATCGCTACGACTCTATGGTTTATAACAGATGTGGACGAAGTGGCCTCAAACTGCCAGCAGTGTCCCTGGGACTTTGGCATAATTTTGGAGGAATTGACGATTTTAAAAATGCACGGCAAATGGTTCTTTGTGCTTTTGATCTGGGAATTACACATATTGATCTGGCAAATAATTATGGCCCTCCTTATGGATCTGCAGAGGAAAATTTTGGCAAAATAATGCATAAGGATCTTACACCTTACAGGGATGAACTTATTATTTCAACAAAAGCAGGGTATGATATGTGGCCTGGGCCATACGGTATTTGGGGATCACGTAAATACCTGATTGCAAGCCTTGATCAAAGCCTAAAACGAATGGGACTGGACTATGTGGATATTTTCTATAGTCATCGATTTGATCCGGACACCCCCCTGGAAGAGACAATGAGTGCTCTCGATTCTGCTGTGAAACAGGGGAAGGCTTTATACGCGGGGATCTCCTCCTATTCGGCTAAAAAGACAAAAGAGGCTGTTAAAATATTAAGGGAATTAGGCACCCCAATGCTAATCCATCAGCCTTCCTACTCGATGTTGAACCGCTGGGTTGAAGATAAACTTTTGGGAACACTGGAAAAAGAAGGTGTTGGATGTATAACCTTTTCTCCTCTTGCCCAGGGTATGCTCAGCGACAGATATCTTAATGAAGTTCCATCAGATTCAAGAGCCGGCAAAAGTGGAACTGCTTTAAGTAAGAAACTTCTTACAGAACAGAATCTCTCAAACATAAAAAACTTGAATTCTATTGCAGGAAAAAGAGGACAATCTCTTGCCCAGATGGCTCTCGCATGGAATCTAAATAAATCCCAGGTTACTTCCGTTTTAATTGGTGCCAGTAGTATTGAGCAAATTGAGCAGAATGTTGCTGCTCTAACAAATTTGGATTTTACTAATGATGAATTAAAAGAAATAGACAAGTATGCATTGGAAGGTGATATTAATTTATGGTCAACCTCCAGTGAGGCAGGTTAAAACCAGTAAATTTCCATTAATTATTTTTATCTAATTGTTCTCATGCGATTGGGGACAATTAAATTAAATTCTATAAGAAAACTTATAAACTCTTCAACATCATCATATTCAAAATTTAATTGTTGCAATATTTCTGAGACTGAATATTCTCCAGTTATTTTCTCTATAAAATTAAATAAATATTTCTCTATAGAAACAATTTCAATTTCATATCCATTGTTAAAAATAAGTGCAAATGATTCTTCTCTGATATTGTTTTTTTTAAACCTTCTTTAGCTTTCGATCCAATCAAATCCATCTCTGAATATAAGTTCTAAATATTTATACTGCAATTCAAAGATATCTTTGTAATCAGAATTTTTTATAAGAAAGGTACTAAACTCAATAAAAAACTGTGCAGGTGCAATATCAAGAACATCAACAATCGAAAGAACCCATCCTGCAGATTTTCCCTTATTATAAAAAAGATCAACGGCCTGGGCTATTTTTTCAGATTCATCCAAATCTGCTTCACTATATTCAGGACTTGAAATTACAGAATATGGAACAGCATTTTTAAATTTCAAATTAAAACTATCAGCCTGTTCGTACAGTACAGTTCCAGGGAAAATTGATAATCTAAAAATATCCAGATGATTTGGAGAATTTTCTTTTATTAATTTAATTATCCCAAGTGCGCGATCTTTATTAATATTAAAAGTAGGGTCTAATACAAATACCTGATTAACTTTTTTCTTTTCAAATAAAATTAGTTCCTGCTGTATTCGTTCTTCCCCGTAATACCTTACCCCTTTCACACCCCGGGATTCAGAACAAAAGGAGCAATTGTAGGGACATCCCCTGGAGAGTTTCCACAGAATACCATCCCATTCTCCCGGATCAAGGTTGGAATTAAGAAATGGGGACGGAATAAGTTCCAAATCATTTACATATGACATTTTAAGTAATTTATCAGGTTGATTATCATCTTTTCCTATTAAATATTTAAGTAAATCAGAAAAGGGTAGCTCTCCCTCTCCTCTTACCAGATAATCAAAATTATTATTACTCATGAAACTTAATGCTGATGCAGTAATCTCTGCACCACCTGCATAAATAGTAATCTTATTATCAATACCTTTTATTATAGAAGCAGTTTCTACAAGGAAATCCCTATTCCAGATATACATTGAAAACCCAATGCTGTCAGGATTATATTTCAGTACAGTTTCTGCGACTGCCTGAGGAGTATCATTTAAATAAAAATCTTTGATAATTACTTCTTCTTTATAGGGTTGATACGATTTCAAAATAGCTGCCGCAAGAGGTATGGCCTGGGGAGAATCTAAAATATGACAGGATACCAGAACTGTTTTGTGTAAATACATAAGGGAATTATATCAGGTATTTAAATTCTTGTGCCAGAAAACAATTAAATATAAAGGACATCGCAAAAAAATCATGGATATCCCAAAATATTACATGAAAGATATTTTAGATTGTAAATAAAAGGATTGTAGGAAATGGTTTGTTAAACCATTTTCTACTGTTTTATTTAAGAACAGCTTCTCTCAGTTCAAGATCATTAATCATAGCACCTAGGTTTATCATAATTGTATCTACAGCGCCATTCCAGTGAGCATAATCAGGACCCATCATTGAAGCACCCATTCTCCATCTTCTCCCGGAGTGATGCCATACGAGGTAATGATAAATTTCAGCAGTTTCATCAATGGGGTTATCTTTACTTATAAGGCCCTTTTTATAGGCATCTTCAAGAAGACCATCTGTATATTCCCAAACTTTATTATAATCTGCAACAACTTTATCAAGTTCCGAGAAATGTCCTTCTGCCCAGGTAGTTGAATGACATTCAGTACAAACAGCCATCATTTTAGTTCTTCCTTCTGCGGCTGCCTCAGGATCAGGAATACGTTCAAGAACCAAATCCACCTCATCCGGTCCTTTCCATTGAGGGACGGAGGTTTTGGGCTGTAATTCCCAGTATAATCTGTCACCAACATTGTGAGTTGCTTCCACAGCTCCTCCAAAGGCACTCATATGGCATGTTGCACATGTTGGAGCACCTATGTCATCAGCTCCCCATTCTTTTGAATCCCAATTCCATTCCTCTCCCATGGAACCATAAATATTTCCATGTTTAGATTCTTCATAAATTTCAATTTGTGGATGATCAGGCCCAAGATGGCACTGACCGCAGGTTTCGGGCTTTCTTGCTTCTGCAATACTGAATTCGTGTCTTGTATGACATGAAGTACATGATCCCAAACTGCCATCTGCATTTACCCGCCCAACACCAGCATTAGGCATTCCGGTAATTGTTCCATCGTCTTCTGCAATTACAAATGTTCCATGACAGGTACCACATCCCACTGTTACATTTGCATGATTATATTCAGGATCATCCAACAGTCCAATTTTCTGTAAAATACCACTATCGGCAATCAAGGGTGACAACAATCTTTTAGCCATTTCATCGGGATCAAGTAATTTTGCTGTTTCCTGTGCCAGGGGATCAAGACCCAAATTACGAGCCTCTGCATAGTATGGTTTATACTGCCCTATAAAAGCAGTCCAGGCATGTTTGCTGTTAGAATTTTGAGCAACTTCATTTGGATGGCACTCCTGACAATACATAGGAGATGGAATTGCTGTAACTTCAAAACCATTATGTTCAAACCCAGTAGGGTCGTTTTCATGAACCTGATGGCAATCCAGACAGCCAACATTATTTTTAATATGTGTACTTCTACCGTAACTGGTAACTATTCCGGGGGTTTCCTCAATATGACAAACAAGACATGCAGAAGATGGATTACCTTCCATTAAAACCACTTCATCCTGTTCAGCAATTATTTCGTCTTTGCCACTGCAGGAAACTGATAATAAAACCAGTAAAATTGTAAATAAAACAAGCAGATATCGAACGGTTCCTGGAATAGTTACTTTTAACACTACTTTTCTCCTTCGGTTGCATAATCGAGCAAGGGCGAAGTCCCAAACAGCTAATATTTAATTAGTTCAAACAATAAAAACAATCCTATAGTAATATATTTCTATAACTATAATGATTCTAAGGTATAGCCATAATAATAGCAAGCTATTTTTATAATATTTTATATCTATATATATTGTAGTATTGACACCATTAAAAATGACGGCATTACTTACAACAATACTGATGTTTTAACCTGGTCGCAACTACGTTGCTGCTCGGCTATGCGTCCTGAGGAAGGTTATCTGCTTGGATTTACAAATATTTACATGACTTACAGCCTTGTAGATGAAAAACCAGGCTTGTCACTGGAAGATATAAGACTTACCTACTATGGTACAAGGAATAAGACTACACTGGAAAAGGCAATTGACGGATCTATGAAACAGTATTTTGCAAATGATGCAGATTACAAGGATGTCAAAGATTGGGTTGTTGATGGGGCATCAGAAAGTGGATGGAATTCAGATATTAAACCAATATTCGACACTACCTGCAGTATATGCCACTCCGTATCCACAAAACTTGGAGGTGCTGTAACTGAAGAGTATTCTGATGTTGAGAATTATCTTGGTCAGAACTCAGGAAAATCCTGGAGCAGAATAGTGGGTGTCAGTCACACACATGTACTGGGAATAACACCATTTATTTTCATTCTTGTATAACTTCTTTCATTTACGTCATATCCCTGGGGTTAGCCTTTGGTGCACTTGTTCTTCTGCCTCTGTATGATCTGTGGATTAAGAAGGTTTAGATATCATTTGGGAGTTCCGTCTTCAATCCTTAACGTAATTTCTAATTAAATTTGGGCTTCTTTGAGACTTTTATAATTTGCCTCAATTGTTTTTTCGATGTCCTCATCACTGTGTGCGGCAGATATAAATCCCACTTCAAAGGGTGAAGGGGCCAGGTAAATTCCGTTTTTCAACATATTTTTGAAATATCTCACAAACATGTTAGCATCAGAATCAATGGCAGATGAAAAATCGATTACTTTATGATCAGTGAAGAACAGTCCCATTATCGATTCAATTGAATTTACGCAATGAGGTATTCCCAAGTCTACAAGGTTTTTCTTTATACCGTCTGTAAGTTTTCTGGTTTTTGCCTGCAATTCATTATATAACGACTCTTCTTTCAGGATTTTGATTGTCTCGTATCCTGCTGCCATGGCCAATGGATTACCCGAAAGGGTTCCAGCCTGATAGACAGGACCAACTGGGGCAAGATAATCCATAATTTCTTTCTTCCCTCCGAATGCACCAACAGGAAGTCCTCCCCCAATAATCTTTCCAAGGGTAGTGAGATCCGGAGTGATCTTATAAAAATTCTGAGCACCCCCGAGGGTAACCCTGAATCCGGTAATTACTTCGTCAAAAATTAGTAGAATATTATTTTTTGAAGTAAGCTCTCTAAGTTTTGTAAGAAAATCATTTTCAGGAAGTATCAATCCCGCATTTGCCATAACAGGTTCAACAATAAGAGCTGCTATCTCCCCTTTATGTGTGCTGATCAGTTCTTCTACACTTTGAATATTATTGTATTCTGCTACCAGGGTGTTTGCCGCAGTTTCAGGGGTAACTCCCGGGCTTCCGGGGATACCCAGGGTAAGCAGCCCTGAACCAGCCTTGATCAAAAAACTGTCTCCATGTCCATGGTAACAGCCTTCAAATTTAATGATTTTATTTTTTCCAGTGTAACCCCTTGCAAGGCGGACAGCACTCATAGTTGCTTCGGTACCGGAATTTACCATTCTGATTTTTTCGATAGATGGGTAAATAGAGCTTATCAGTTCTGCAAATTTCACTTCAATCTCTGTATTTGCCCCGAAACTCGTTCCTCTGGCCGTATATTCGGTAAGTTTATCAATAATCCTGTCGTCGGAATGTCCCAGAATCAGGGGTCCCCATGAACCTACATAATCGATATATTCATTTCCATCGACATCTGTAATTTTCGAACCTTTTCCCCGGGATATATATACAGGATCCATAGATACAGAGTTAAAAGATCTGACAGGACTGTTTACACCCCCGGGAATAACATATTTAGATTTTTTGAATAATTCTTCAGATTTAATTAACATTAATGTCCTCCTATAAAATATTTAACTCTTTCCTTTTTAAATTCTTTAATACTGTACAGTGTAAAATATTCGTCCGATTTAATTTGCTTTGCTATCCTGGTGATAATTAATTCACACTGCTCTGTACTTCTGGCATGAGTCATTGCAAAGAGATTGTACTGCCAGTCAGGATAAACCGGACGCTGATAACAATGAGATACTTCTGAAAATTCTGAAATAGTCTGTCCTGCCTCATCAATTCTTTCGACAGGGACTTTAAAGCAGGCCATACCATTTGCAGTAAACCCGGCATTTCTGTGTCTTAGTACTGCAGAGATCCTTTTTAATGCACCTGATTTTTTTAAGCCATTTATATCTTCGATCAAATTCGTTTCTGTCCTGTTAACACTCTCTGCGATCATTTTCCAGGGATTTGGAACCAGTGGAAAAGGCTGCTGCAACAGGACGATTAATTTTTCATCTATAGGAACTTCAGACCGTAATTCTTCCACAATTTTATTTGAGTTTCTTATTTTTTTTTCTGAAAATGTAAAATTAACTCCAATCTTGTAGGTTTTCAAAGAGGGAAGTATAAGAAAATCCTTAACCTGGGGTCCCAGAAGATCTGAAATTTCTGTTTCAAAATCCAATTCTTTCCTGATTGTAATAGTAAACCAAACATTATACATGTGCTCTCTAAGATAATTGTGACTGACACCCGGATGTCCACTAATTCTTTCTGCAGCAGTTTCAGAATCATCAGTTTTTACTGCCACCAGTGTACTTTTATAACCCAGAGGTCCGGCCTTGAAAATAGCAGAGATATCTCTGATTATATTTTCTTCTTTCAGGTAAGTAACCCGGGAAATAATCTCTTTCTCAGAGATACCAATTCTTTTGCCTATTACTTCAAATGGCCTTTCTGAAAGGGGAAAATCAAGCTGAACCTCTTCCAGTATTTTTTTGTCAATGTCAGTAAGTATAAGCAATTTCTATACTCTCCCTGTTTTCCCGGGAATATAGATACAGTAGGGTTCTTCTGCCATATAATTTCCTGTTTCCGCATACGCTCTGGCTCTGCATCCACCGCAGACACCCAGATACTCACAATACCCGCATTTTCCCTCATAGGCTTTAGGATTCCGCATCTCAAGAAAAAGTTCGGAATTTTCCCATATATCCTGAAAATCGAGTCCGTTCTTTTTAATATGCCCGGCCTCCTCTTCAAGGAAACCGCAGATCTGGACCTTGCCTGTATGGGAAATAAAAGCAAACCCCTGTCCACCTATGCACCCCTTTGTCATGGCATTCAAACCATGAGTTTCTACAGAGACTTTTCTACCTGCATTTGCTTCCTCCTGTCTGAAAATTCTGTAATAGTGGGGAGCGCAGGTAGGTTTCATCTGAATTGGTAAATCCAGACTCCTTTTATAGACCCATGTCAGAACCTCTTCGTATTCGACCGGATCAATTTCATATTCCGCCATCTCTTTTCCTCTGCCTGTAGGAACAAGCAGAAAAGGATGATAGCTGACTGCACCGATCTCAATTGCAAGATCAAGAATGTTTTTTATCTGCAGGTAGTTCAGCTTTGTCACTGTTGTATTTACCTGAAAATCCAGACCGGCTTCCCTGGCCAGTTTTGCAGCATTCATGACAGCATCAAATGCTCCCTTTTCCTGACGAAAGTTATCATGGGTTTCTGCATCCTCTCCATCAAGACTAAGGCTGATTCTCTGGATACCCGAATCGATCATCTTTTGAGTATTTTCTTTATTCATGAGCACACCGCAGGTGGCAAGTACCATTCGCAATCCAAGGGAGGTTCCATAAGCTGCAATCTCATAGATATCATCCCTGGCCATAGGTTCACCGCCAGTAAGGATCATTATCGGTTTGGAAAAAGAAACTACATTATCCAACAGTTTAAAACATTCTTCTGTACTAAGCTCCCCCTCATAGGGAATATTAGCCGCAGAAGCTCTACAGTGCCGACACTTTAGAGGGCAGCGTCTTGTTACCTCCCAGGCAATAAGCCTGGGCATATATTTTTTACCGGATCCGGATTTCATCATATATAATCCTTTTGGTTCAGTATACGGGCGGCATCTTTAGCTGAATATGTAAGAATAATATCTGCTCCGGCTCTTTTAATTGAAGTAAGAACCTCCATTGTAACTTTATCTCCATCTATCCATCCATTACGAGCCGCTGCCTGTATCATTGCATATTCACCGCTGACATTGTATGCAGCAACAGGCATTTTAAACTCCTGTTTTATCCGGTATATTACATCAAGATAAGAGAGTGCCGGCTTTACCATTACAATATCAGCACCTTCTTCAATATCAAGGCGTGTTTCTCTGACAGCTTCATCACTGTTGGCAGGGTCCATCTGATAGCCCTTTCTGTCACCTTCCTGAGGAGCTGAATCAGCAGCTTCCCTGAAGGGGCCGTAAAATGCCGATGAATACTTAGCCGAATACGCCATAATAGGTATATTTTTAAAACCCTTTGAATCCAGTGCAGAACGGATTACTCCTACCCGGCCGTCCATCATATCCGAAGGAGCTATCATATCTGCACCGGCTTCTACATGAGACAGTGCCTGTTTTCCCAGAAGTTCCAGGGTAGCATCGTTGTTAACTGACCCATGCTCCAGTACTCCACAGTGTCCATGAGAAGTGTATTCACAAAAACAGACATCAGTTATTATCAAAAGATCTTTAACTTCTCGTTTCAATGCTTTCAGAGCTTGCTGAATTATTCCCGTTTCAGAAAAAGAATCAGACCCTGTAAGATCCTTAGCCTCAGGCAGTCCAAATAGTATTATTCCGGGGATCCTTAATTCTCTTATCTTTTTACATTCATCCACAAGAACATCAACTGACATATGATAATTACCAGGCATGGATGAAATTTCATTTTTTATATTCTTCCCGGGACATACAAATAAAGGCATTATCAGATCATTGACGGTAAGAGATGTTTCCCTTACAAGTCTCCTGGTATTCTCATCATTTCGCATTCTACGCATTCTATGTATTGGAAAAGCCATAATTTCTCCTATGGTTGCTGAGATCGTTCCTCATCGCTTCGCTC
>JAQIBN010000293.1 GCA_027859095.1 Spirochaetia bacterium
AAAAATATAGAAGAAATCTATGAAACTTTCCCTGAGTTCGAGAAAGTATTACAAACTTTTTATAATAAACAGGTCATGAAAGAAAAAGTAATTGCTGACTATGATGAAGAGCTGAATAATGACCCGGACAACCTTATTCTTAGGAAAACTTTAGCAGAGATCTATTTTTGGAATGGCGATAAAAAGAAGGCAATAAATGAATATTTAAATATTCTTACAAATTATACTTACAGAAATTTAAGAGAAACAGAAAAAAATGTAGTTCAATATTATGAGATTATAGATCGAAATTATGCACTTATGCATTTTCTGAATGAAGTCCCAGCATATCTTTCCAGCTCTATCCGTGAATTAAATACAGATCTTATAAATTATAATAAATCTGTTAGTGCCCTCAGTACTCTTGAAAAAAAGAATGAAGCCGCAAAAGCAAAAGGAGAGGAACCGGATCCTGATGCAGTTTTTGTACTGCAGGAAGCACTAAGAATTAGTGAGGACGAATTGGCATCAAGGATTGCTGCTAAAGAGAGTTTTGTTGAAAAATATCAATTTCTTATAGATGAATTTGCTGATGATACAGAATATCTTCTAAGACTAATTTCAGATGAAGCTGCTGCAAATGAAACATTTGCCAAATTAACTAAGGGTAGTCAATGGGACTGGGATCGTTCCAGTATGCTTCGTGAACTGGAAGTTGGCTATGAAAACGGTCTTGATCTGGCAGCATATGTTATAGGAAGAATCTATCAGTTTGAAGGAGACTTGGAAAGTGCCTCCCGATATCTTGATGCTTTGATAGTTGATGATATTCTGTTGGAAGATGCACCCTTTGCCGTTTTCCAAAATAAATTGTGGTTTGGTGATAAAGAGAAGCGAGCAGAATTATATGCTGAATATTCTGAAGAGATTGTTTCTTATGATGATTATTTATACGACATTGTAGATTATATTGAATATCTCAGTTTACAGGATGATGATATTTTCGGATTTTTAAAAGAAGATCCTGCAGGTTCAGTTCAAGTGGTATCTGATGAATTTTCGCAGATAAAAGCAGATTTGCGGGATATACAGAGTGATGTGCAAAAAAATATTATAAGTATACATCGAATCCTGGAAGAAAAACTACTTCAGGGGTTTTATCGTTTGGCAGAACAAACTTATCTTCTTAGGAATGAATTAGGAGATTTTTATCAGAAAGAAGATAAATTCCCTGAAGCTATAGAACAATACCTGCAGGTCTTAAAAATTGATCCATGGAATTTAAGTGCAAAATATAAACTGGGGCAGGTTTATCAATGGAATGGTAATTGGCAAAAAGCTCTTGATTTATATGAAGAGGTTTATAATGAAGATCCTGTATTTGGAAATGTAACGTTATTTTATAATCAGCTTGCAAGAGAGCATGCTGACAAATTTAATTTTTCCGGAAATACTTCTGCAGATCCATCAAAATTGATATTCGAAAGCAGTGCTTCTTATACTACTAACATATATGGCATATTTTCTTTCGGTTTTGATTACAATGTTAGTAATCATCGTGATTATATACTTGGAACTTCCTATTTACTTCAGGATTTGTCTTTACAATTGCCTATTGATTTTTCCCTTTTTGAATTAAGTCCAATGGGTGGAGTGTATGCATACTCAGATTTAATTAATGATACTCTTCCTGATACCCCTAATTTGGGAGAATTCCTTGGAGAATATAATTTTTATCCATATGCTGGTGTTTCTATGAGTATGTGGAAGGGGTTTCTTGGTCTCTATAGTGCATATCAATATAGTTGGGAAGAAGATTCTTTCAAACCTGATACAGGTGGGTCTCCTGTATCCTACCAAAAGGGTGAGCTCTCAGCTCAAATAGATTTTAATTTTACCCAGCTGCCTGTTTTAAAAGAAACATCATCACTTGTATCAGGGTTTAGCAGATTTCTTTCAGACGGGAATATGATTTATGGAGGATCTTTTGAACTGCTAAATGAAATTAAAATAAATAAAAATCCTGATATTAATCTAAATTTAGCTGGAAGAGTTATTTATGAAGATTCCTCTAATGGATCCCAGAATGAATATTGGGCCCCTGAGGATTCTTTAACTGTAGGTGGGGGTATTGAAGCTTCTGCAGAATTTACTTTAGCTAATAACGTAAGTATTGGAGATACACTGGGCTTTAGTGCAAGTTATTTTTCTGATGCTACTGATTCAGGAGTAGATTTTACTCTTGGAAATATTTTTGAATATGTAAATGGAAATTTTGATGGATATATTAAGTTGGAAGGAACAATGAGGGATACAATGGATTACTGGTCTTTATCCTTAAGTATAGGCAGTTCATCTTCCTTACCTGAATTATTATCTTTGTAAATTAAGGGAATCTTTATGAAAAAAATATTAGTATCATTAATTATTTTATTTTTACTGACCGGATTTGTTTCAGCAGCGGATCCTGTATATCAAAAATCAGTTCTTGCTTTATACAAATCTTCTGAAGGGCAGACTAAGGCAGAAAATGAAATATTTTTCTATTTATCAAGACCTTTAAAAGAGATGGGCTTAAAAATTATCTATTGGGATATCGACAGAGGACTGCCTGGAGAAAGTGTTACTAAATACTCCCGGGCAATTATTTCCTGGTTTAGGGGTCCTTCAATGAGAAATCCGGGAGATTATTTAACCTTCCTTGATACAATGATTGAAGACGGCAAGAAAGTAATTGTTATAGATAATCTTGGTGCATATCAGGATAAAGCGACAGGTGAATATATGCAGCCCCTAAGGTTAAACTCCACCCTGGCCAGGCTTGGTATTATGTACCATGGTGATTGGACTCAGGATGGATCCCTTCTTGAGATTACTCATAAAGATTCTGAAATGGTTGAGTTCCAGGGGGAACAGATTGTTAAGGATTCTGCATTCTTTTATAAATTTATTTCTTCAGACAGAGAAATGGATATATGGCTTTCTATTACTAGAACGGATAAGGATTATGCGCCAAGTCCGGTAATTGTTACCAATAGGAATGGAGGATTTGCTCTGAGTAGGTATATCTACCGTGTTGAAGATGGTAAAGTTAAATTGCTTCTTAATATGAAAAAATATTTAATGCAAGCTTTATTTCCTCTTCCTGTAAAACAAAAAATTGCAATTCTAGCTGAATCAAATAATACAAAGGCCCAGGATGTTCTTGGATTTACTGAGAGTGTTTTAAGGCGTGCTAAAATTGAGTATGCTGTTATTTCCACTCGGGATTTTCGTGGGATGGTTCCTTTTGATCTTAATCCTTTTACCGCAGTAGGGCTTATTTTAAGTTCTGATAATGGTCTTGATTCTGCAATTCTTGATCAGTACCTGGATAATGGTGGGAGTATTGTTTCCTTAATTGAAGGGCGGTTTGATAAACTTGCTCCCTTTCTTGGTATAAAAGAGGAAAGAAGGGATATTAGGGCTTCTACTGGATATAGAATTGAATCAGGTTTTTTTACAGGAGAGAATGTTTCTATTGTAGATAGAACAGTTCAATGGGATCCGGGTTGGGGTATTCCTGGGGACAACGCAGAAATACTTGCAACAGACTATAGTAAACGGATCCCTTTATTGTGGAAGACAAAAATAAACAATGGTAATGTCCTCGTATGGAATTGGGGTAACTTTGTTTATGGCGAGTTTCTTGGTTATATTCTGGAATCCTTTATATTTATTCAGCCTATTGGTGTTGCAGCCACTCCTGCTTTAAGTATTATGTATCTCGATGACTGGCCATTACCTATGTACAATGTTGTTAAAAATCCAATTACAACTACAGATACAGATTTCTATACAGAAGTGTGGTGGGGGGAAATTAAAGAACTTCTTAATAGCTGGAAACAGCCTTTTACCAGTTATGCCATATTCAATTATAATGCAATGACTAAACCACCCTTTGAAACAGGGGAATTTTTTGTTGCTAAAGGGAATGCCCCAACTGAAATAGCTTATGAGCACTTGGATACAGGTATTGAGCTTGGTCTTCATGGTTATAATCATGTTTCTCCAACTTTACAAAAATCTTCTATTAATGCTTTTGTTTGGTCGTCCAAAGATGAGATGGAAATTGGATTTACTCAAGCAAAAAACGAATGGGTAAGGCTTCTTGGTGACTATAGTTTACCTAGGACTTATGTAGCTCCCCATAATATAATTTCAACTGATGGAATAGAAGTTTTGCATAAAGTATTTCCTACCATAAAATCTATAAGTACCCTACGAGCAGGAGAGGGAGAAGGGGAGACTCATGACTTTGGACCTCATCCGGATTTCCCTGAAATATATATGATGCCACGTATGACTTCCGGATATATTTTTACCTCAGAAATTAAGTCAGGTGCCGTTTCAGGGATAGTTGGGCCAGGTCTGTGGAGTCATTTTATTCATGGGGATGATGTTTTTGATGCCCACAGAAGTCAGGGAAAAAGCTGGGATGAACTTAAAACAGAATTTAGCTCTATGCTTGGATTTGTAAGAAAAAATTATCCATGGCTAAGACCTATGAATGCTTATGATGGGTATAGAGCTATGGAAGAGTTTGATGATATAGGGACTGATTTTAAATTTTCCGGAGATGACCTTCTTGTGCAGACTGGTGCACCGGGTTTGATTTTTAGAATGCGATTTGAGGGTAAAAAAATAAAGAGTATAACCGGGGGGACTTTGCTTTATACTTATAAGTCTATGGATGCTGCTGTAATTCAGGCGGATAGTCCAGAGGTTCGGGTGGAGTTTAGGTAATAGTTTTTTCTATTCTATAAGCTGATTTGAAGATTAGGGGTCATCAGAGGATACTGTGAATTTATTGCAAACTTTCAGTGTGAACTGTGGAAAATTGCATTTTAATGTCAATCTTCCCTGCTCCCTTCTCCTCTCTATCAATTGATCCCTGTTAACTGCCACTAGTTTTCAGGCCAGAGATCGAGAATTTGGAGTATGTAGTACTGTCTGTAATACATACAATCTATGAGGGATACTTGATAATGGTAGAAAATTAGTTTACAATCGCTAAATAACCGTTATTTTTGCGATTACAACAGGATGGCTTATATGATTAAAAGAAGTCTTGAAAAAACTCTGCAAAAAAATGTAGGAAGGGGTAAGGCTCTTATTCTGTTAGGCGCGAGGCAAACAGGAAAGACAACCTTGCTTAAAGAGATTTTTGGAAGCCGATCCAATGTTATTTGGTTAAACGGAGATGAACCAGATACTCTGGCTATGTTTTCTGATTCCAATTCGAGTCGTTTGAGATCTATACTCGCTGGTTACAATATATTGGTAGTGGATGAGGCGCAGAGGATAAAAGATGTCGGCCTTAAATTTAAACTTATAACTGATCAAATTCCAGAGATACAATTAATTGCCTCGGGTTCTTCAGCCTTTGATCTTGCGAACTCGATTAATGAACCTCTTACGGGCAGGAAACTGGAGTATTACCTTTATCCTCTTTCATTCAAAGAGATGGTACTGCATCATGGAGAACTGGAAGAGAGCAGGCTCCTTTCACATAGAATGGTCTTTGGGTACTACCCGGAGGTTGTTACAGCAGCTGGTAATGAAAAAGAGATACTGCACCAGCTTAGTGACAGTTATCTATTTAAAGATATTCTTATGTGGGAAAGAATAAAAAAGCCGGAGAAGCTTGTAAAGCTTCTCCAGGCCCTGGCCTTTCAAGTTGGTAGCGAAGTCTCGTACAATGAATTGGGCAGGATGGTGGGTCTTAATAATGAGACAATTGAGAAATATATACAGTTATTGGAAAAAACTTTTGTCATTTTCCGCCTGGGCGCATTCAGCAGGAATTTAAGAAAAGAGCTTCGCAAGGGGAAAAAGATCTATTTCTATGATAATGGAATCAGGAATGCTCTAATAGCAAATTTTGCTTTACCTGAACTTCGTCAGGATATTGGGGCCCTCTGGGAAAACTTTCTGCTGAGCGAAAGAATGAAATATTTACACTATCAGAGAATATGGTCCAATAGTTATTTCTGGCGCACCCAGAACCAGCAGGAAATAGATTATATTGAAGAAAGGGATGGTATTCTCCATGCTTTTGAGTTCAAGTGGAATCCTTCAAAGAGGGCTCGGCTCTCCCTGACCTTTTCCCGTGCATATCCCAACTATGAATTTTCAGTCATAAGCCGGGAGAATTATATGGAGTTTTTGGGGGTGGGATGAATTTATTGCAAACTTTCAGTGCCAACCGTGACAAAGTGTTTGAACTGGGATTTAAGGATTTTGGGATTGCCCTGATTGACCATGATTATCCTGATTAAAGGATTATTTATTGAGAAGAAGATATTACTGAGTCAAAATGTATCGAAGTAACTGTCTCAGTTTCCAGTCCAGAGATCAATAATCTGAAGGCCGGAAGAGCTGTCTGCGATAAATGCATAATCCCCGGAGATTGAAACTTCACAGGCAAGACCTGTAGTATTAATTGTGCCGGTAAGAGAAGGCGCTGCCGGGAAGTATCCGGATACACCATAACCGGCACTACTAATAATTGCGTCTGATTGGTTCAGCAGTTCCACTGGATAAATCCTGTAATAATATCTGGCATCTTTACTCAGGTTCATATCCGAATAATAGGGATTAGCTGTTACCGTCAGTATAGTGTAGGGGCCTTCTTTTTCTTCCGCCCGTTCTATAACATATTTGGATCTTGCCAGATTAATAAGCACCTTAAGTGCCGTAGAACTTTCACCCCTTCCCTTAGCTTCCAGTATCTCTAAAATAGCTGCATAACTTTTTACCGCTTCTCTGTAGTTTTCCTTAAGAAACTGAAGGTTTCCAAGATTTATCCTGGCTCCTGTAAACTCCGGGTCTATGGAAATAACCTTTTTAAAGGCTGTTTCTGCCTGGCTGTAGCGCTGGAACTGGGCATAGACTATTCCCAATCGGTTATAATCCTGTTTTCTCCCGGATCCATTCTTCGACGCCTTTACGCCATGCCTCAAGAAATCCCGTTTTCCCTATCATTGTTATCTCTACAGGTACCCACAGTTCCCCATCGATGCTTATAGTCATCTTTCTGTCAGGATGGATCTTTCCAAAATCTCTGGCAGCTACCTTTGTGTTGTAGGCTGCATATATGTGGCCGGGAATGGTTATAAAGGCGGTGTTTATTCCAACGGTTTCAAGCAGACTGCAGTAGAGGATTATCTACGTAGTAACTCTGCATGGCGGCAAAAAGATCAGGAAAAACAGCCTCGGAAAGACCAGCCAGCAGTTCTCCGCCTATCTCAAAGTTTTTCTGAAACCGATTGGAATAAGCCATCTAAGGTTTGCCGATAGATCGAAAATATTATACACAGATGCATAGTCGGCAAATGGGGAAAGATTCTGATACTCAACGCCAACAGAAAAAGGGAAGTGGTAGTAATCGTTATAATTTATTGTAATACTCTGAGAGAAAATAAGCTGTAAACTTAAGAGTATTAGATAGGATAATAAAGCAATTTTTCTCATTAACAACCTCCTGTAGGAGGAGTAAGGAGATCCATGTCTCAAGCTTTTATAATACTACTCCATGTTATTGTCTATAGATTATAACCCCATTTTTATTTCCAGTTTATTAAAAAGAATTGATATTATAAATTATTTAGTATATATTTTATAAAATAAAAAAAAATGGAGGAAATATGAAATTAAACAAAATTGCTTTAGTGCTAATGGTAGTACTTGCAGTAGTACTGTCATCCTGTACAACATTTAAGTTGTCTGGAGTCCAGGTTACAAGGGAAATCCAATCGTATGATACTGTAGGAACTTTTGATGTCAGTGTAAAAGTTTATGAGTTACTTGGAGCTCCTGGTGGGGCAAACCTTGGAAACGTTACAGCTGATGCAATGGATACTCAGATATATGATGCAATACAGCGTGAAATTCAGAAATATACTGGTGATGCAGCAGTTAATGTTGTTGTGGAGTATAAGGCAGAATTTTTAGATATGATTATAGGAGGCTTTACAGGTAGTATACTCGCACCTGCAACAGCTCATATCTCTGGCACAATTGTAAAATATAACTAAAGGTTTATTATAAGAAGGGAGGCTTACCTCCCTTCTTAATGATTAATTTATGAAAAAATATTTTTTGTATTTATCAGTTGCTCTTATTGTTTTTTCCTGTAATAAGGATCAAAATCAAAATAAAGTGGCAGCATCCTTTGAGCAATTTCTTGACACTATAAAAGTTGAAAATCTACAGGAAGCAGAAAATCTTGCTCCTTTTCTTGTTGGTATCAATGTGGAAGAGAGGACTATTGTCCTTAATTCCTTTCGTTCTTTAAATAAGATGGATTATAAACTTGAAGTCTTTAAGAAATCCAATGAGCTCTATTATCTTAAAATTTTACCAAAAGATACTAATTCTATATGGTCTGATCTGACAATTCCATATGAACTAAATATTGATGGTCAATGGGTTATGGCTCCAATAATGAGATCAATTCAGACTTTCGACATTATTCCTGCAAAAGATTAACAAAATACAATTCATGTAATCAGAAGTAATCTATTAATTATTTGACAAATAGATAATTAAGAGGTAGGCTCATTACAGATAACAGTATTTTTGGAGATAGACTTTTGATTAAGATTGATGATACCAATTTATCCATTATAAAATTACTTCGGGCAGGGCGTAAGTCTTATAGTGTTATGGCAGAAGAATTATCTTTAACTGAAAATACTGTCAGATCAAGGGTAAATAAACTAATTTCAGAAAATGTTCTTCAAATTAGTGGATTAATAGATCCCAGCGCTCTATCCGGACATCAAATTATTATTGTAGCTTTGAAACTTGATACTGTTGAATTAAAAGAAAAAGCTGTAGAACTTAGTAAATTGAAGGGTGTTGTCTCTGCTTCTGTAACCAATGGTAGATATGATTGTTTCCTTTATGTTCTTCTAAGTGATGAACAGGGTTTTGGTTTACCGGAGTTTTTAGCTGATGAACTTTCAAAGGTGGACAGAATAAAAGATTATGAAACTTTTATAGTTTATAAAAGTGTAAATTTGAAAATTCCATATATTATTTAATGAAAATGTAAAGAGCGCAAATCTGAGTAGGGTCACGGCCCGCCGTGTCCCTACTCAGATTTATGTGTCCCAGATGGAATTATATTTTATACCAATTCAATTTTCTGGTAACAATCATTGTAAGTGCAAGAATAATATTTATTCCAGTCATTATTCCTCCTTTTTTCCTGCTTCTAAAAACATTACCGGTATAAGCAGAGACTAAAAGGCTTGAAGCTCCAGCAGCTATCATGTAGGAACTAATAAAATTTAAATGCTCGGATATTGAAATGAGTAACAAAAAAAACATTGATATTGCAAAACCTACTAATAAATATTGAAAAGGATGTACTTTAGTCCTGGTGAAAATTTCGAATAAAAATAATGCTATAAATGGTATAAAAATGAACATCAATCTATATTTGATTGCTCTTTGATTTTTAAAATAACCATCAATAGGGCTTATAAAATTTACACCAAAGCTTCCCTCCTGCAGTATATAAAAATCTATTTGGTTATCAATCCATGTTTGTGGAAAATTCCTTGCCAGAGCATGTATATTCCATTCGGATGAAAATCCTGTATCTGCCAGGTCATGAGATTCGGGAAGGAAGGCTCCCTGAAAGTTTGGACTCGGCCAATTTGAATCGATATTTACATTAGTTTCCTTACCTAGTGGAAAAAATGATATGGATTCTCCCCCTCTCAGCTCCAGATTCACCTGAAATGAATAAATGGTACCCGATTCTATAGGTGTTTGTGCATGTATGCCAGATGGGAATAGTCCTGATTGTCCTGATCCACCTTCAAAATCATAATCTCCATTATTCCATTGGAGATCTACTTTTCCACTGAGACCCTTTACATCGCCAAGCCCAATAATTAGTTCTGCCTCATTCCATAATACTTCAGAATCCGGGTATGAAGGAATTGGTATTTTAGCACCCATAAATGACCCTTTTATATTAAAAGATCCTGTATATAGTTCAATATTATATATTCCTTTCTTACGTATTTCTGATTGCAAATTTCCGAAAATTAGAAGTTCATCTGGAAGTATATGCATATAGTGCCTTCTGACCATAAGCTCTTTTTTCCCATCAAAAACTTCTGTGTAGTGCTCTATTATAGGTATAACTGATATGTTGTGACCTTAATGGAGTCCCTCTTTGATATCACGTTACAGACGTGGTACTTTAGTTATATGCATATTGCTGTAGTGGACGATGAGTCTGATTTAAGAGAAACAATTGTTTTTGCTCTGGAAAAAGAAGGTTACACAACAAAATCTTACAAGAATGGTCTTGAACTTTGCAGGAAGTTAAGATCTGTTTCGGAAACTCTTCCTATACTTTTTCTTTCTTCCAGGGATGAGGAAATTGATAGAATTCTTGGACTTGAATTAGGAGGGGATGATTATATGTGCAAACCATTCTCTATCCGGGAACTTCTTGTAAAGATAAAAGTACTCTTTCGTCGATATTCTGCCAGGAGCCTGGGAGAGAATTGTGGTCAAAAAATAGAGCAGGGATTCTTAAAACTGGATATTTAAAGATGAATTAGGTGATAAAAGCATAGAATATTCAAAAACCAGCAGATTAATTACTCCGATTAATAAAAATTCCATTTTATATAGTGTTGCTACCTTTCCTGTACGATTATACAGGAAACTCTTTCAGCCTCCTTTACCTGTTGAAGTAGAGAGCTATTATAATTCTATAGAGCCATTTAAAGGCATTGAAGTCGTGGCTGCTCTGGATGGACGTTATGGCGCAGTTACACGTCTTTCTTCTGAAGGACAACGATCTGTTAGTTTATACATAGCTATTCCGGTATTAAATTCAGAAACAGTCATCGGTGCAGTCTTATGCAGCCAGTCTACATTTAGGATTCTTCAGGATATGTATGCAATTAGACTTGTCCTCTTAAAAATATTTTTGTGGTCATTTCTATTCGCCTTAATTATTAGTATAGTACTTGCTTATTCTATATCTTTTAGAATTCAACGTTTACGAAATGAAGCAGAATCCATACGTACAGGTAAAGGGAAGCTTGAAGGGTATTTCACACCTTCGATATTTATGGATGAAATAGGTTATTTATCTTTTTCATTGGCAGATCTTGCTTCCCGAATGGATAAACATTTTAGATACACTGCTTCGTTTATTCAGGATTTTAGTCATGAGTTTAAGAATCCGCTTTCAGTAGTTCGGACTGCATCTGAAATGATTCCTGATTCTACTGGTGAGCAGCAGTATAGGTTTCTTGAATTAATTGATCAAAATAGTAGAAGAATGGAATTTCTTCTGGACAGTATAACGGAGCTTTCTTTAATTGCTCATCTTATTCCTGGGTTCCAATTAAAATACCCTCATCGAGAATGGAAACTAAAAGAGACACCCATTCGATCCAAAGTATTTGGGACAAAGGATAAGCTTAGTAGAGTTTTTATAAACATTCTGGAGAATGCAAATTCTTTTGCTTCTTCAGGGACCCCTGTAGAAATAGTTCTAACAGCTAATAACAGTCAAATAAGAATTACAATATTTAACTATGGATCTTCCATTCCCTCTGTTGATCTGGATAGAATATTTGATCGTTTTTATTCGAATCGTGTTTCCAGGGAACATAAGCACAGTGGCTTGGGATTATCAATATCTCAAACCATTGTCCAGAGTTATAATGGAAGTATAAAAGCAGAAAATAAAGATAAGGGTGTTATTTTTATCATAGATTTACCGCTGTGATACTTCCTCTTTTTTCTTATCCTGAACTTCCAAAGGTTCTGTATCCAGCCCATCAATCAAATCTGTAATATTTGGATTATCACGGAAACGTAGAACATTCACAATAAATATATTCAGCTTACTTATAAGGTTTGGCGGTAATTGATTCCCATCAATTTCAACTGAAATAATTGGGTAGTTTCTGTCCCTGGCCCATGGAGTATATAGCCCTTCAATTACGCGCCCAATCAAACAGGCAAAGGGAGCTATATTTACTATTCCAGAGTATCCATGTTCCATAGCTGTAGCTGCAACACCCGTAGATACAGCTATTTCTGAATTAAGCTCATGATTAACAAAATGTTTTGATGTGTTGTTCATAATAATATCCATGTCGTGTGGAGTCTCAGGGATCAAATTTGCTTCGCTTAGGGCAGATGTAACCATCTTTTCCACATTATGTTTCCATGCTTTTTCAATTGTAAGCATAAGCAGCTGCCTTCTTTCTTTGGAAAAGGGCTGTTTCCACAAAGGCAGCAGTTTCAGGCGTTTAGTAAGATCATATTTCCTAACAAAATCCAGGTAATGAATCCATTCAGCGAGACCTGAGACCTTGGCAATAATACCTTTTTTACTAAAAAGGTCTACAAGGTCATCTACAGCAAAGTCATCCCTTCTTACATAAATTTCACCAACAACAAGTATTTTTGGAGTATCTGCCATCTTTTGCTTGAGAGGAATTTTGCTGATACCCTTTGCAATTCTTTTTAATACAGGTGCAGCGTTCTTAAAGCCTGTTTTTGCTTCGCCAATGAGTTCCTGCCATAAGACTTTGTACTCTTTTAATGCAGCATCAGGATCAATTGCACATGCTCTAAGAGAATTTTGTATATCCTTCATATAGTCTGCTATGACAGCACTTCTCCAAAGGGTTTTTGAAAACCCAGGGCCTAATTCAGTATAGGAATTGTCCGCACTGAGAGTAAATACAACAACATTTTCGAGTCCAAGGTCTTTAAATAGATTTTCATAAAAAACAAAGTATTGCCCTGTTCTACATGGCCCTGTGGTAATTGGAACAAAAAGCATATATATTTCATCTTTTCTGTACTTTTCTGAAGTAAAATATTTTAGTGCACCCCCAAGGACCAGATGGGATGGGACACATTCCTTTCCTGAAGCATGGCTTCGGGCAATGTGCAGGGTTTCTCTATCAGAAACAGGAAGGGCTTCGGCTTTATATCCCATTGCCTGTATGGAAGCTGCCATCATTTGTGCAGAAAGATCTCCCATATTGGAGAGAAGCATTTTTACCCTGGGGTTATTTCTTACTTTAATTTTTTTATCATTTATGGAATCATAAATATGTATTTCGTCGTTACCGTTGTTAATGAATTTTAGACCGTTGTCGTATCTTTTTTCCTTTAGCTCATTTCTTTTCGATCTATAACCCTGGATAATATCCAAAAAGGCTTCGACTCTTGTGTCAATTCCAGCATCTGCAGAATGACTGTCAAATTCCAGAACTAAAAATGGTTTGACCCCCATTATCCATTTAAGATAATGAAGAAGAAAAGAGTCAGGGGCACATGAAAAATTTGTTATCCATGTAACATAGATATTGGGTTCATCCTTTAACAAGGTTGCAGCCTTCATATCCTGCTGGCCATAATACCAGTACATGTTTTCGAATATTTCGTTTCCTTCGAAGGGGAGAATATCATATGGAATTATAGAATATCCCCTGCTTGTGAACTTTCGGGGGATGCCCATGTTTGCTTCTTTTGTAAAGGCATTATAGGGTCTTCCAAGGAGGGCAATTACAGGCCTTTCAGCTTTTTTTGCTTCTTCCAATGCTACTCTGCCCATTTCTGCAGCTTTTCGAAAATATTCATTTTGCTTTTCAAAAGCGACATTAAATGCATATTCAACATCAGCTGCCGGAATTCCCATTTGATTACCCATTTCTACAAAAAATTCCAAGGCCTTTGCTTTTCCAAATTTAAAGGAAACAATCAGGGCAAGAAATCTATCTTCCGGGATGTCAGGAAAGGCCTTCTTAATGTAGTAGGGGAGTGATTGGGTTATGGGGCAGAAGTTTGCGTGCACTTCTTTTTCATAACTCTCCATATCTCTAAAATGGGGGACAAAAATATAATCACAACCCTTGTCCCAAATATCCTGAACTGCTCCATGGGCAATTTCTGCAGGGAAGCAGTAGGAGCTTTCAACTCGTGCAACACCTTCATGTGCTATCTTGTCTGAAAGTATTGTTTCAATTCCCAGGCTGTGGAAGAACCATGTATATAGGGGATACATTGTGTGTACGGAAAATGCCCTGGGTATACCAACAGTAAAATCATATTTAGGAATAAGATCTTCTTTCTTAGGGGCACATTCAATAAATAATAGATCGGATCTTTTCTGAACGTAGTCGAATACTTCAATGGAAGGATCAGGCTTATTTTTTGTGTTGGTGTACTTACTGCATCTGCCGCCAAACATATATTTATTATTGTTAACATTTAGAATTTGGATTGGGCAGTAGTTTTCACATGATTTACAAGTAAAGACTTTTTCATAGACTATTTCCTGCTCGATTAGTGCATCCAGATTGAAACTTGATTTTTCAAGTAAGCCATCTTTTAACTTATCCTTGGCAAGAAGGCCGACTCCAAAGGCACCCATGAGTTCTGGAGAAGGAGGTACAAGAATCTGTTTATCCAGCAAAAGTGCAAAAGCAAGGGGTACAGCTTTGTTTTTTGCTACTCCACCCTGTAGAAAAATCTTTTTTCCAAGAGTTCTATTTCCAACAACCCTGTTTAGGTAGTTGGAAACTATTGAAGTTACAATTCCTCCAGTAATACTCTCTCTGCTTGCTCCCTGTTGTATGGCTTTTCGAATATCAGAGTTAATAAATGCAGAACAATGTTCCCCAAATTTAAGAGCAGTATTGGTAGATAGTGCAATTTCGGCTATTTCAAATGCGTGTTGTATATTTAAGTCTCCATGAGCAGATTCTTCAAGAAAAGATCCAGTTCCTGCGGAGCAGGCCTCGTTCATGGCATAATCAATAGGGACCTTATTTTTTAATAAAACATACTTTGCATCCTGCCCTCCAATCTCGAAAATGGTATCAACATCTTCATCAAAAAAGGTAGTACCAACGGAATGGGCAATTATTTCATTATATACTCCAGGGCTTTCGATAAATACCCCAAGTATCTCTCTTGAAGATCCTGTTGTAGAAGCGAGGGTAATATTTATATCACCTTCTCCGATATCCTCTTGGATCTTCTTTTTGACCTCTATAAGGCAGTCTTTTAGAGACTGAATGGGGTCACCATGTGTTCTCCCATAATGGGTTGCAACAATTTCATCTGTTTCCATATCAATAAGACAGACTTTCGTTGTGGTAGATCCTCCGTCAATGCCCAGTATATATTCATGTCCTTCTTTAACTTTTCCTACTGAAGATTCAAAGTAGGTTACCATATCTGTCACTTTCTTTAAGTCGTCGTAGCTTTCAAAGCGAATTTTGTTCGCTTTCATAAGATCTTTAATTTGGGGAAGGGTACTCCCAGACTCCATGGCAAGATATGCTGCTCCGTAGGCTTCAAAGTATGGAGCCTCGACTGGAATAATAAAGTCTATTTCGGGGGCTTTTTCTTTTATAAACCTGACAATATGCCTGTTTTTAGTGGTTCCTCCAGTTAGAAGAACTTTTCCACTATTTATCTTTGCCTGATTAAGGAAATCGATTACCTTTGTAGCCATTACAACACTTAAAGATACAACAATATCCTCTTTGGAGGCTTCGTTTTTGTTTAATTTATGGGTACAGTCACTTTTCATGAAGACAGAACATCTGGCTGAAAGAGAGTGTACAGTACTCGAATCAGGAACAGACTCTACATCTTCCAGAGCCATGTCCATTCTTCCTAATTGTTGTTTAAAGAATTCCCCAGTGCCTGAAGCACACTTACTTCCGGAAAAATTATTGATAATTCTGTTTTCTTTATTTACTGTATATACAATTAGATCTTCACCACCCATAGTAACAACAGCATCAACACTTTCATTTAGTTGAGTAAGAGCAGCTTCTATACATAAGGGTTCAATAACATTACTTATATTGAAAAGGAATCTACCTTCTGTACCTGTTACAAGGGACTTGAGATTAGTTGGGAGATTATGTGATGTAAGAATATCTTCTACAGCAGCATAGAAATTACCTTCATGAAGGACTACTTCGCTCCATTTAACCTTATCATCTTCCAACAACACTATTTTTAAACTGGATGACCCAATATTTATACCAAGACTTTGCATAACGCCCTCTCTTTTTTATATATGATAAATATACTCATATTAAATAATAATTTAAAAATGTAGTTTAAATCAATAGCCTGTATATACAGCAGGTGTTCTCTATAATTACACTTCCGGGATTTTAGTAATTAGCCCCCCAATAATCCAGTCAATTAGTTCTTCAGTTAATTCTTCCTGAGAAATATTCTGATAACGATTGTCCAGACTTGATTCTTTAAAAGCACTGTTTAGCCAAATAGCACCGATTATCCCGTTTGATATTATTAATGGATTAATAGCCCTGAAGCGACCTGTACTCTCCTGCTTTTGCAGATAATTCTCTAATAAGTCCGAAAATGGTCTTATTATTTTCTGATAAAAATCATCCATCAATTTTGGATCCTTACTTATTTCTGTTAATAAGGATGCCAATAAACTTCCGTATTTCTTTACAAAGTTACTTCGGTTTTCTATGACTAACTTCAGGAATTGTTCTGGATTATCAGGAGGATTCTCCATCATAATTTTTTTTATTGGTTCCATGACTATCTTTTCAAGTAAGCTCAGAAGGAGCTGACGCTTATTTTTGAAATAATTATAAATAGTTCCTTCTCCTACTCCGGCAGTTTTCGCTACCAGTTTAGTGCTTGCTTTATAATATCCCTTTTCACAAAATATCTTCTCTGCCCCTTCAAGAATACTGTTACGACGCAACTCAGAAACTGTCTGCTTAAAATTAATATTTTCCATGTTCTTAGTCACAGTATTTTACCTACAAAGTTAAATATGATTGCTTACTCAAAAAGTGAGTATATACTCACTTTAGTAAATAATAGTTAATACAGTCAAGAGAATTTTTCTTTGATCTGAGAAATATTATATAATTAGAGACAATAATGATTTTATTTAGTTGGTAAGTT
>JAQIBN010000183.1 GCA_027859095.1 Spirochaetia bacterium
ACGGTTAGATTTATTCGTGAGGCATTACTTTTTTTCGGTTAGATTATTGGTGAGGCAATGCGTTTTCTTGACAACCAATCCTGCATCTATTAAACTACTAGTTAGAGAGGATTAATTCTAGAAAAATCTACCGGCATATATGATTCTAGTAAAGGAAAGCAAATGTTCATTATTTGTTTGGAATCAGTCAGAAGAAAGAGTTATTACTATCAGTTTTTCAGAACAAAATTATTACGAGCAGTTCATGTTTACATCAGCATCCATTTCTGGTCGATTTCCGAAAGAAATCAAATAGACATCCCATTAGCAGCTGACAGCTGCCTTTCTTTATCTGAGTATTTTAGTTCAATATCCCCCTACTTTCTGTTCTCTTTATTATCCCGCCAAGATGAGTTTATTAGAGAAAAATCTAATCAGCATACAAAAAGGAAAGGTATGGAAGATGGAACATCAGTTTATTCCTGCCAAAGAACTGCATAAGTTCCTTGCAGATTTAGAAAAAGAATTTCATGTCTATGTGCCTCTCCGAAAAGGAGATGCCCAATATTATAGAGAATTTACAAGAGAGATTGAACGAGGAGAGGAAAGTCCAACGGGTGTTATGATTCCCGGGTTTTATGTCGCAGGAGTTCGTTCTGTGGAACCCATTAAATCATTTTTCTTCCATGCCAGAAAACAGGTCTCAGAGAACTACGATGACAGATTACTGGGGGAAGGAGAAAAAGCTGTATGCCTTGTTGGAGCAAAAGCCTGCGATCTAAAAGGCCTCAATATTCTGGACAGCGTATTTTCTGAAGGGGATTACAAAGATCCCTATTATACGAGAGAACGGAACCAGACTCTAATAATTTCTACCGATTGTACTGATGCTTTGGATGTCTGTTTTTGCCTTAGCCTTCACGGAAAGCCATATCCTGAAGATGGCTTCGATCTAAATCTTTCTGATATCGGCGACGGTTATGTTGTAGAAGCAGGTTCGGATAGAGGTCGGGACATCATTGAGAAGAGCTCATTGTTTTCACCCGCCAAAAAAGAGCAAAAAATGAGACGGGAAGATCAGCGATCAGCTGTATCTGAGAAAGTTCGCAGCAATATTATTGAGCACAGTATTCCGGATTGTGACGATCTGGGCGGAGTTATTAGAAAAAACTTTGAATCTGACCTATGGGAAGAGGAAGCGGAAACCTGTGTCGAGTGCGGCGCGTGCAATACCATATGTCCCACTTGCCACTGTTTTCTCCTGTATGATCAATCATCCGAAGATCGCCTGGGGCGGTTCCGAATATGGGATTCATGCCTGATTAAGGATTTCGCCACAGTCGCTGGCGGGGCCAATCCGAGAGCGAAGCTGTGGATGAGATTAAGAAACAGATTTGAAAAAAAATTCGATTTCTTTCCGGAAACGGGGGGTAATTTTGCCTGTACCGGCTGCGGACGCTGCATTCTGGCCTGTCCTGGTAAAATTGATATAAGAAAAGTACTGAGAAGGAATGTCGAAAATGTATTCCAGTAATAATCCATACAGGCCGTTAAAAGCGGAAGTAATTGAAGTAATAGACGAAACTTCCACGATAAAAACACTGACTCTGAAACCGGAAGATAAAATATCCTTCGAGACCGGACAATTTATCGAACTATCTGTACCCGGCGTCGGGGAGGCACCCTTTACTCCTTCATCTGAACCGGCGGTAAACGAGAATATTCAGGTAAGCGTGATGAACGTCGGCAAAGTGACAGCAAAAATTCATTGTCTTGAGCCCGGTTCAATAGTCGGACTACGGGGTCCCTTTGGAAATGGTTACCCTCTGGAGGTTTTTCGGGACAGGGAAATCGTTGTAACTGGTGGAGGCTGTGGTTTCGCACCCTTAAGGAGTCTTTTGTACGAGCTTTTCAGCAGGCATGGGTGGTATAAAAAGCTTCTTTTCAGAGGAGGGTGTCGTTCCTCTAAGGATATGCTTTATAAAGATGAAATCCTGGAATGGCCTTCTAAACATGATATAGATGTGGTCCTTACAGTGGATATAGGGGATGACAGCTGGGATGGTCCGGTAGGTGTAGTGACGACTATTCTGGAAGATTTTGAGGTAGATATCCCTGAAGCCGTCGCCGTAGTATGCGGTCCGCCAATCATGATGAAGTTCTCCACCCAGAAATTACTGGAGACTGGATTCAGGATGGAAAACATCTATGTCTCAATGGAGAAGAACATGTCCTGCGGTATGGGTAAATGCGGACACTGCAGGATTGGTCCTTTTTACGCATGTCAGGATGGTCCGGTTTTCCGGTTTGATAAAATCTGTCACCTGCCCAACATTTGGGATTAGAGAGGTATGTCTATGCCCACAAGCGCTGAACAGTTACATCACGGCAAATTAAACACAAAAACAGAGGCCGGGTTCGACTACAGGCTGTTTATCGATCTGGACATCTGCGCCATGAGCGATTGCAGAATCTGTGACCTTAAATGCAGTTACTTTTATCACCCCCGGAATAACGGGATACGTTCGATAGGGGAACTGGCTGCATACACGCTTGTTTGCAGGAAATGTGAAGAACCCCATTGTATCGCTGCATGTCCGAAAGAGGCACTGGAGCAGCAGAAGGAAAAGGATAAAATCCTTATGCGGCATAATATGAGGTGTGTCAGCTGCAAATCCTGCTCACATGCCTGCCCTTACGGCACAATTTATCCTGAGGCCGTTCCCCTGATTATCCATATTTGCGATTATTGTCTAGACAGAAGAAACCAGGCCGCAGAGCCTATCTGCATCGAATCCTGTTCATTTAATGCGTTGAGTTTGAAACCAGCAGATCAGGAGCTGACCGAAAATACCTTTTTAGTAGGTGAAAATCTTATAGTCCATTCCACCCACTGGACAAGGGAGAAGGCTTAATGAGCTTGACATTACGGGCGCTATTAAAATCACCCTGGGTCTTCCATCTGTCGACAGGAAGCTGTAATAACTGTGATATCGAGATACTCGATTGTCTGACACCAAGATTTGATATCGAAAGGTTCGGTATGCGCCTGGCCGGCAGTATTCGTCATGCCGACGTGCTTCTGGTAACTGGTTCCTGCAACCGTAAATCCATGGTAAGGGTTAAACAAATATATGAAGAGCAGACTCCAAAGCCCTGTCTTGTAATAGCCATTGGGGAATGCGCATTATCACGGGGATTGTTTATTGACAGCTACAACTGCCCACTGCCTCTGGATAAAATCATTCCTATTGATATATATATTCCCGGTTGTCCGCCAAAACCCGAGGCGATAATAGCCGGTGTTGTAAAACTCATCAACAAGGTAAAGGGGACACTATGACAAGTGAGGAAGTAAGGGGCGGCCTTAGAGAGCGCTTTGGAGAAGATATCCTTGAGTTTTTTGAAAAATCTGATAAAAGGCTTTACATGGAAGTCAGGATCGAATCACTGGTTACCATCGCTTCCTATATTTTCAAGGATCTGGAAGCCCGTTTCCATACGGCCTCCGGAGTTGATACAAGAACAGGCATAGAGGTACTTTATCATTTTTCCATCGAAGATTCAGGCTATCTTATTTCCGTAAGGGTAAAACTGGACAGAGAGAATCCCCAGGTGGATTCGCTGAGTAGTGTTATCATAGGGGCGGAATGGATCGAGCGGGAGATGTATGAGTTATTAGGAATCAATTTCAGGGGGCATCCTGACCTCCGAAGATTACTGCTCTCTGACTTATGGCCCGGAGGAGTATACCCCCTGAAGGCTGACTATAAAGAATGGGATAAGAATGCTGTCCGGGACAGGGGTGTGTAATGGCAAAGTCTGTAATTACAATTGGACCATATCATCCCCTGCAGGAAGAACCGGAGCTTTTTCGGTTAACCATTGAAGGTGAAAAGGTTCTAAATATTGATGTGATGGTTGGATATAACCACAGAGGTATTGAGAAGTTATCCGAAAGCAGGACATTCGATCAGGCGACTTTTGTCATAGAAAGGATCTGCGGTATTTGCTCCACAAGCCATCCCTTTGCTTATACCCGAGCCGTGGAAGATATCATCGGCCTTGAGGTGCCGGAAAGAGCTAAGTATATCCGTACGATCGTCGCAGAGATTGAACGAATCCATTCCCATCTTTTGTGGATGGGTCTCGCCGGACATTTCCTTGGTTACAATACCGTGTACATGTGGGTCTGGAAACTGAGGGAGGAAATCCTTGATGTCCTTGAAGCCCTTACAGGAAACAGGAACAACTACGCAATGTTCAAACCCGGTGGCGTCAGACGGGACATAAATCCAGATGATATCTCCTTTGTCCTTAAAAAAATCGATGGAATTCTTCCCACCATCGAAATGCTGAAAAAGGCAATACTCGATGATCCGGTACTTCACGCGCGTCTAAAAGGTATCGGCACATTTACCCGGGAAGAAGCCATCGATTACTGCGCATTGGGACCTACCTCCCGGGCTTCAGGGGTGGCAAGAGATGTACGCAAGGATACAGCATACGGTGCCTACGACAGGATTGACTGGGACATGATTGTCACCGAAAACGGAGATGTATTTGATAAGGCTGTCATACGAATCCTGGAAACCTATGAATCAGTGAAGATAGTAAAAACCTGTCTGCAGAACCTTCCAGGGGGAGAGATAGATCTAAATATTACCAGTATTCCTCCAGGAGAGGGCATAGGTGCACACGAAGCCCCTAGGGGAGAGACCTTCCATTACGTACGGAGCGACGGCACCAACAGACCGGTGCGCCACAAAGTAAGAGCTCCGACATTTATGAACCTTCCAACCTTAAAAGCTACTGTACCGGGATGTACAATCTCAGATGCGACAATAATCCTCGCTGCAATTGATCCCTGTTATTGCTGTACAGAGAGGATGGTAGCTGTAAGATCACCAGAAGGGGATCTGCTATACAATGGGGATGATCTTGTTAGACTCTCCCAGGAAAAAACTGCATCTATCATGAAAAGGATGGGGATTAAATGAAGCTACCTAAAATACGGGAAATAATCGAAGCTGTAAAGGCCCTTGTTCACAAACCGTATACTTCCAACTTTCCCTTTAAACCTCATGTACCTCATCCTAATTTCAGAGGACAGCCAGTTTATGATCCGGAAAAATGTGTAGGATGCCTTGCATGCGAAGAGGTTTGTCCATCGGATGCATTAAGTCACAAAGACCTTATTGATGATGGAAGACCCAGACGGCAGATGATCCATTATACAGACTCCTGCATTTTCTGCGGTACCTGCGAGGCAGCGTGCATAGTGGATAATCAGGGTATCAGGCTATCCCAGGAATGGGAACTGTCCTTCTTTGACAGATCGACAGCATTTGAATCTATTGAAAAAGATCTGCAGCTCTGTGAAATGTGCGGTTCTGTAATCGGATGTAAGGATCACCTCACATGGATAGCCGAAAAAATCGGAGAACTGGCCTTCTCCAGCCCGACTCTGTATCAATCGCGGCTGAAAAGCATCGGAATCATTGATGACAACATTGTCGGGGTATTAAAAGATTTTGGACGCTCAGACAGGGTAAAGATTCTGTGTGCAAGATGCCGACGAAAGACAACCCTTACGAGCGATATTGTTCCTTTTAATTTAATAGGGGATGGTGCGAAATGAATAGTATGACAGATACCGGGGAAGCTACCCTGGCAGAAATATTGAAGGGTAAGGTAGTAATAGTTGGTATTGGTAATGTATTAAAAGGGGATGACGGCTTGGGACCGATTCTTTCCGAACGCTTAAAAACAATTCTTGATATCTCATGTATTAATGCAGGAAGCGCCCCGGAAAACTATATCGGAAAAATCGTCAAGGAGTTACCGGATACGGTTCTCTTCATCGATGCCGCTCATCTCGGCCGGCCGGCAGGAAGCTTCGATATTCTGGAAAGTAATGAACTTATGAATACGGGATTATCAACCCATGATGTATCCCCAGGGTTCTATCTGGAGATGCTGGAATCACAGATCCCCGGAAGGATATTCCTTTTAGGGATTCAGCCGGAGCAAACCGCCTTTGGTATAGGTTTGTCCCCGATTGTTTCTAAAACACTGGATTTGCTGCAGGAGCAAATTATAGAAATTATTTCTACGGAGTTGCAAGGTGGAGACAGCTAAATATCTATTTTTATTTATCATTTTTCCAGGCTTTCTCTTTACAGCGCTAGTCGGTTTTTTTTCTGTATGGGTAGACCGGAAAGTAACGGCAAGAGTTCAGTGGCGTGTAGGTCCGCCGTTTTTGCAGCCTCTTTATGATTTTTTCAAGCTCCTGGGAAAAGAAACATTGCTGCCAAAGAAAGGCAGTCCTCTGGTTTTTCTCGCCGCACCTATTTTCAGCCTGATGGCTATCGTTCTCGTTTCCACAATTCTCTGGGTGGGAATCTTCTGGAAACAATCCTTTATTGGTGACCTGATTGTTGTGGTGTATCTTCTCATAATTCCATCATTGTCCTTTATGATTGGAGCTATGGCCTCCGGGAATCCCCTGGCGACTGTAGGTGCCAGTCGGGAGATGAAACTTATTATTGCATATGAGTTACCCTTCCTCATCTGTTTGGCAACTGCCATTCTCAAGTCAGGGGCAAGCATCCAGTTAGCGGTTATTGCATCCTCCCCTGTAATAGCCAGTATATCCGGAGCCCTGGCTTCAATTGTTGTGCTTCTCTGCATACACGCAAAACTTGGGTTTACACCCTTCGACGTTGCGGAAGCTGAAACTGAGATTATGGAAGGAATATTTATAGAGTATTCCGGGATACCACTGGCTCTGATCAAACTGACTCAGGCCATGATGCTCTTCACTCTCCCTATATTTCTAATAACTGTATTTCTGGGGGGTATGAATTTTTCCGGATGGGGCATCCTGTGGTCAATTCTTAAATATGTGCTGGTGCTTGTCCTTATTATTGTAATAAAAAATACTAACCCTCGTGTCCGTGTAGATCAGGCCTTGAAGTTTTTCTGGCTCTATCTTGTCCCAGTGTCAATTGTTGCATTTTTACTTGCGCTGCTGGGGATGATTTACGGGATTGCATGGTTATGAAAGGGGAGAATCGTAATATATGAATGCTAATATACTGTTAATTCCTGTCATGCTGCCCCTTGCAGGGGGAATTTTATGCCTTCTGATTCCAAAAAAAGTTCGATGGTTCCGTGAAGGCCTTTCCATTCTAATCGCTGCACTTTCCACTATTACCGCCTTCTTTATCTTTTTCAGAGAGATTCCGGGTCTGCATTATAATTTCCTTGAGTTCGAAAAATTCAATCTGCATCTGGATATGGTTATTTCACCTATGTCAGCTTTTATCCTCCTGTTCATCACAGGATTCGTTTTCCTTGTCTCCATATATTCCCTGTCATATTTTTCGCACGACAATAATCCAAAAGAATATCCTGCGTTTCTCCTGTTTGCTTTAGGAGGTTCCTGCGGTGTTGTAACAGCGGATCATTTTCTGCTCTTTCTCATCTTCTGGGAAATTGTCACCGTATCCCTATATTTTCTGATATCTACAGGCGGAAAGGATGCAACGAAAGGAGCCACTAAAACCTTTGCCATGCTGGGGGGCGCCGACGGCTGCCTTCTTCTGGGTATAGGTCTCTGCTGGTTCATGACAGAATCCTTTACTATAAGTCAATTGAATATCCCTATTAACGGATGGATGCCAGTAATTGCCTTCCTCCTGATGATGACAGGGGCCATTGCCAAGGCGGGAGCAATGCCGTTTCACACATGGATCCCTGATGCCTCTGATTCCGCCCCTCCCCCGGTCATGGCCGTTTTACCAGCTTCAATTGATAAACTTTTGGGAATCTTTCTCCTGGTGCGGATATCGACATCGATTTTTATAATAACCCCCAGTCTGGGATTAGTTTTAATGATCATTGGAGCTGTTACTATTATTTGGGCGGTTATGGTTGCAATGGTTCAGCATGATCTTAGACGTCTTTTGTCATATCATGCAATCAGTCAGGTGGGATATATGTTTTTGGGTATTGGAACTATGAACCCGATAGGTTTGGCCGGTGCTTTGTTCCACATGCTGAATAACTCTATTTATAAGAACTGTCTGTTCCTTTCCTGTGGCGCAATTAAAAAGAGAACAGGAACTACCAATCTCGCCGACCTGGGTGGATTGGCAAAAGTGATGCCTCTAACCTTTACAGCCTGTCTGGTCTCTTCCCTGGCAATTTCCGGAGTTCCTCCCTTTAACGGGTTTGCGTCGAAATGGCTTATCTATCAGGGTATTCTTGATACGGGCTTGAAAGGGTCGTACATATTCCTTATTGCTGCCATGTTCGGCAGTGCCCTGACACTGGCTTCTTTTCTAAAGGTAATATATTCCGTCTTCCTGGGATCTAAAACACGGCAGGCGGAGAAGGTTAAAAAAGAGGTTCCGCCTGCGATGGCAGTGCCCATGCTGATACTTGCGCTTCTCTGTCTTCTTTTTGGTGTCTGGTACGCCCTCCCTCTGGATAACATGATTAATCCGGCCATCGGCACCAGTGTAGTAGTTGGTGGATCATGGAATTCAACAATGGCCTCTCTTCTTATGGCTGTAGGTATCATTTTAGGACTTTCGATATACCTTGTAGGAAGGTTAAGGAAATCTGCAAGATTTGTCGGAAGCTTTATCGGGGGCGAAAAGCTGGACAGTGAAACAGGGCGGATCAACGGTACACATTTTTATCTTACAATTAAGGAGATGCCTTTTCTCCGTATTCTATATGATTTCCAGGAGAAGGGATTTTTTGATCCCTACAATTGGCTGGGGAAATTGGGCGCAGATATTACCAGGGTATTGAGGAAAATCCATAATGGGATGCTTTCCTGGTACCTTTCATGGAGTCTTGCGGGAATCGTTATTCTCCTTGGAATTCTGTTTTTCACATAATAAAGGGGTGAGGTAATAAAATGGAGATTGATATAATTATTTTCGTCCTGCTGGTTTTCATGGCGATCGCAGCTCTGATAGCCGTCGAAACGAAAAACCTCTTATCGTCTGTCATATCTCTTGGTGCGGTTGGATTTGGCTTGAGTATGGCTTTTCTCTTCCTTCGGGCTCCGGATCTGGCAATTGTGCAGATAGCCGTGGAAGTCGTCCTCTTAATTTTTCTGATCAGGGCAACTATCAGCAGGGACACCATACCAGAGACCGGACGGATCAGATGGTGGGGCCTGGCTTTTGTATTATTACTGATGGCCGGTGTTCTGGTATTCGGCTATTTTGCCTTCCATGATCTTGGCAATTTTGGTGAGCCGATAATCTCTGCAGTGAAGAGTACGCCCTCCAACCTATATCTCAGGGAGGGACTTGAAAAGACCGGCGCTGCCAATATTGTCACCTCCATAATCCTGGATTACAGGGCATACGATACCCTGGGTGAAGCGACTGTCCTCTTTACGGCAATCATAGGCGCTCTGGCGATCCTTCGAAGCAGGACCAAAACGGATAAGGGGGAAAGAAAAAAATGAAAGGAATGTCCCTTATCGTTAAAACAGTAACCAGGTGGGTAAAGGTATTTATTTTTCTCTTTGGGGTATATCTGATTATTACAGGGCACCTCAGCCCTGGGGGCGGTTTTAGCGGAGGCGTCATTATTGCCTGCTCATATATCCTCCTGACATTGGCATTTGGAAAGGAATTTACACTGAACAGGTTCGGGACCGGAATCGCCAAAGTATTGGACAGTAGCAGCGCACTGATCTTTCTGATTGTCGGTCTCTTAGGTTTCGGATCAGGGGGTGTATTTTTTGCAAACTATCTCCAGAAAAGATTTCCCGGGGAGGAATTGAGCCTGCTAGGTTCCGGAAATATACTAATTAGTAATATTGCAATAGGGATAAAAGTTGCTTCCTCTCTGTTTCTCGTATTTATAATCCTCTCTGTCCTCCGGCTGGTGACGGGAACAGACGGGATAAAAAGAATAGTTCAAGACGAAGAGGAGGAGTGAAGATGATTTATTCATTATGTTTTGTTTTATTCATGATCGGTCTTTACTGTGTCCTGACCAGAAAGAATATAATAAAGATTGTAATCGGTCTTGTGATAATGGAATCATCAATAAATCTTTTTCTAGTATTACTCGGTTATAAGAATGACGGGATTGCACCGATCAACGACAAAACACTGTCCCCTCTGGAGTTTATGGCCAGGTCTGTAGATCCTTTACCCCAGGCCCTTGTTCTGACATCTATTGTAATCGGTCTTGGGGTAACTACACTCGCTATAGCCCTGTGTATCAGGTTATACGAGAAATACGGAACCTTTGATATATCACAGATTAGGAGACTTCAAGGATGAATACCATATCAATTCCTCTCCTCATTGTAATTCCTCTGGGAACCGCCTTCCTTATCCCCCTAATAGCAAGGAAAAAAAGATTTATTGCAGATATTCTCGGCAGTGCAGCCACACTGGCTTTACTCGTACTCTCAATCCTGCTGTTCCGATATCAGGGTGTATACAGCATAGGGGGATGGGAACCGCCTATAGGCATCAGCTGGGTTCAGGACGGATTCAGTAACCTCATGCTTGTGATTGTAAGCCTGATCAGTTTTTGTGCAACCCTCTTTTCTGTTCAATACATGGAGCGGTATACCTCCAAGCATAAGTATTACTCACTTTTCCTTTTAATGGTTACAGGTATGAACGGAGTAATCCTGACAGGCGACATGTTCAACCTGTTTGTGTTTCTGGAGATCGCAGCTGTAGCGTCATATGCACTTGTAGCCTTCGGCGGGGAACATGAGGAATTGGAGGCATCCTTCAAATATCTTGTTCTTGGAAGCGTTGGATCCTCATTCATCCTCCTAGGTATTGCATTATTGTATGGAATGACCGGATATCTGAATATGGCTGCCATCGCAAATAACCTGCCGGATTCGAACACTATGCTTTTAATGTTGGCAACAGTTTTTTTCATAGTAGGCTTCGGGATCAAAGCGGCGCTGGTCCCCTTCCATGCCTGGCTGCCGGACGCCCACCCGTCAGCGCCTGCTCCAATATCTGCCATGCTTTCCGGTGTCCTGATTAAAGCCCTGGGAATATATGCCCTAACCCGGATACTATTTAACGTCATTGGCGTTTCAAAACTCTATGGTGGAGTACTTATTACTTTAGGAACTCTGTCCATGGTAATTGGTGTATTTCTTGCTGTGGGACAATGGGATTTTAAGAGGCTCCTTGCATACCATAGTATAAGCCAGATGGGTTATGTTGTCCTTGGTTTGGGGATTGGCGGTTATATTTTAGCCTCAGACGGGAATATACATGCCGGAACTTTGGCAATCCTTGGAGGGCTTTTTCATTTAACCAATCATTCAGTTTTTAAATCCCTTCTATTTTTGTGTTCCGGTTCGATTGAATACAGTACCGGCACGAGAGAATTGAAGGAAATGGGAGGATTGGGGACAAGGATGCCTGTTACAAGAGCGACATGCACCATCGCTTCATTGTCCATAGCAGGTGTTCCGCCTTTCAACGGTTTCTGGAGTAAATTGCTTATTGTTATTGCGGCTATTCAGGGGGGATACCATTGGCTGGCTGTGATAACCATATTAGTGAGTTTTGTGACCCTTATCTCATTTTTGAAGGTTTTACGCTATACCTTTTTAGGAGAACTCCCGGAATTCCTGAAACAGATAAAGGAATCACCTAAATCTATGCTTGCGCCCCTTATTATCCTTGCAATCCTGTGCATGGGGATGGGTTTATTACTGATCCCCGGAATAAAAGAAGTGATACTTGACCCGGCAAGCGCTGTATTAATAAAGGGTGCGCAATACGCCCAGGACGCCCTGGTATTGCATTAAGGTCCGGAAGGAGGAACTTAAATTATGAGAAGAATTTCGCTTTTCTTCACCTCATTTGTTACCTGGTACTTGCTGACCTGGCCATATGATTTCAAAGCACAGATAATGAATTGGCAAATTTTTATCGCGGGAATAATCGTCTCCATAATTGCCAGTCTTCTTTTTATAAAAGTATTTACTCAATATCCCCATAAGATTTTTTCGCCTGTACGTATTTTCTGGGCTATTTGTTATGTACCAGTACTTTTTTTCAGTATGCTTACAGCAAACCTGGATGTAGTTTACAGGGTTATTCACCCACGGATGCCTATTAAGCCGGGTATTGTAAAAGTAAAGACAGGCATACAAAGCGACTCCGGGAGAACGGCATTGGCCAACTCAATTACCTTAACACCCGGCACACTGACTGTTGACATAATGGATGACGGTCACATGTACATCCATTGGATATATGTTCGTGAAACGGATATCGAAGGGGCAAGCAAAAAGATTGTCCAGCGATTCGAACCATTATTAATCAGAATTTTTGATTGAAACAGGATTAAGAGATATGGAAACTGTATTCCAGGTATTTTTCGGTGTATTATTATTGTGCTGCTTCATGTGTCTTTACCGGATCGGCCGAGGTCCGACAGCTCCTGATAGAACTGTCGCTATAGATATTTTGGGAATCGTAATCGTAGGATTCTCAGCTCTTCTTTCAGCTGTTACAGGCAAAGAATTTTATATGAATGTCGCTATCACCTGGGCGCTCGTCAGCTTTATCGGCACTATCGCATTGGCTAAATACTTAGAGGGGAGAGGATTCGATGAATGAAACTATCGGGATAATTTTCTTTGGAATAGGTATCCTTTTTAATTTCTTCGGCTGCCTTGGGCTTATAAGATTCCCGGATGTATATAACCGTCTTCAGGCAGGAACAAAGTGTGTAACCTTCGGAATGATATTTATCCTGATTGGGGTAGCTATCTATGTCGGGTTTAATTCCTTAGGTGTCAAATCCCTGGTATGTATGATATTTATCCTGATAACCTCACCTACAGCGGCCCATGCTATTGCAAAAGGAGCTCATAAGGCAAATGTAAAACTGTGGGAAAAGAGTGTCATTGATCAATATGAAGAGGATAAAGTTGATTAAACCAGCTCTATTTTGCAACTACTAAAAATCTAATTGTACATTTTCCACATATGTTATGGCTCTGTGTCTCACAAAAGTATGCAGACTCTTGTTCAGCTCAAAGTTGTCTTTTGGAAGAAATCCCCCGGCCATACTGTTGTGCCCACCCCCAAAGCCTCTACCCTCCAGAATAAACCGTACAAGATCATTAGCCTTTATTTCCCTATTGATACTTCTGGTTGAAAATTTGTAACCTTCTGCTCTTGGCGAATATGCAACAACAACATTGACACCAGTAATGGTGATCACTATATCGCTTGAAGCTCCAAGCAACGAGTCATTACCATTATCAAGATATAGAAAACCTACTTCTCCATAAACTTCAACAGTTTTGAATGCCTTTGCATAATCCTGTAAATCTTTACTGCTTATCTGGTTCCCTTTTAGTTCTGTAATTAAATTAATGTCTGATATACTGTACAGATGATAGAACATATTTATATCCAGCTCTGATACACCTCTGGTAAGATTGTCTGTATCCATAAAAATTCCGTATAGCAGTGCAGTTGCTACCATTCTGGGAATTTCAATATTATTTTCCATATAATACTGTGTAATTATAGTAGAACATGCTCCAATTTCGGGTCTTACATCCTCTAATTTATAACCTATATTCCCCATATACTCATGATGATCAATTACTGCAACCTCATCTGTAATTAAATCTGTAACATTTGAATTCCCCTTCTGAACATCCACAAGAACTGCCCAGTCTTCTTTTCCAAGGGTATCTACTTCCGAGGATAGACTTAGCTGTATTCCAAATAATTCAAGCATTTTTGATGAATTAGCCTTTTCTATCTCATTTTCATAGACTATTTGAGTTTCGATACCTTTAATTTCAAGAAGTTTTTGTAAACCGAAGGAAGCAGCAATTGCATCCGGGTCCGGTACATTATGGGGTTGTATAAAAACCTCATCCGGTGCTTTTTTTAAAAGGGCAACCAAATTATCAAGTTTTGTCATTTTATTAATCTCCAGATAAATAATTATATCACCCGGAAAGCCATAAGGCAATTAAGGAAATACCCGGCTAATGTTAATTAAAGAAGAAATCTTCCTCGTTGCAAACGCTGTCGGATCCGGATTTAATCTTTTTTATTTCAACATCAAAAGTAAGACCCTCATAACATTGTGTGAATTTTTCCACATTATCACCGTAGTGACTTGAGAATTTCTCCATCTTATTTTTTCTATTCTTGCTATTCTTAATGTGCCTTTTAAAACTGCGGCTCATCTTTTTCATAATTTCATCCCTTCTTTTATTAATTTCTACCAAGCAGTATGGAGAATTTGTTGATTCTGCTTCAATAATGAAGGGATTTTTTTATTTTTGAGGAAAGATTCTCTTTCAGACTATGTATATACCAGGAAATCCTCTTCAATACACACCCGGAAAGCCTTATATCAATTAAAGAACTTTCCGGACTGATTTGTATCTGATTCAGTAACTGTAAGTAAACACTGAACTAATAATATGTCTTACAGGAAGTGCAGTTATTTCATTAAAATCATTTTCACTAAAATCAAACATTCCTGTATAAGCCAGGTTGACACTGAAATTCCCTGAAAAGTAATAGTTCACCGATGGCATAAGTGTCAAAGCAGCAGAATCAGGCGAATAGAGGACTGATAAGTTAAGATCTGTATCAAAGTAGTAAAGAGGCTGCAT
>JAQIBN010000013.1 GCA_027859095.1 Spirochaetia bacterium
ATAGATTTAACAATAATAAATATCTAAATAATAGAATTGAAAAATTACTAGAGCCTGCTAGAGGGTCAGTGAAGACAATACTTAAATATTTATATAATACTGATGGACCAACTAATGCACCTCCTGATAGATATAAGCAATCATTACCTTTTCTCGAGGATCGAGAAGTTATACTACTGAATTGGCTTAAAACGAGAACAAATGGGAAATTAAGAAAATCTTATGGAAAAAATTCTTTAATTGCTGCTAGAAATGCATTTTATAGATGTGAAAAATGTAAATACCCTGATGTTAGAGCATTAAATTTAGATCATATACATGGTAAAAATTCGATTGAATTCTCATGCCTCTGTGCAAACTGTCATAGTATAAAGTCAAGAAAACATGATTGGCTAGGTAAAGTTTAGTGTGGTAATAGGAAGTGAAAATATTTCTATGGGTGGGTTGGACAATTTTTGGTATTTTGGGAACACTATGTTTTATGTTTCACTAAGGGTTTTTGTGCTAAACTTGCTGTTGTTAAATTTTCTCCTATGGTAGAATAAATGTGAGAAAAGAAGCAGGAAGTTTACTAATCCTCACTGGTCATATAACTTTATATATTTGTGGACGTCATACTAGATTTTAACACTTTCAAATATGGAGTAAAAGAAATGATACAATCTGATCAAAACAATATAAGCATCATAAGTGTAGGACTTAGTTTACTAGTAGGTGGTTTTGCTGGAACAGTTATAACTCAAATCAACGGATATTTTGCAGAAAGAAAGGATCGTAAAATAAGATTTCTTGATGAACAGCTTAGAAAATTGTATGCCCCTCTATTTTATTTCGTATCCCAAAGTGAAAAGCTTTTTGATTTAAATAAAAGATTCAATTCTGCCTATACTAAAGAGTACATCGAAAAACAGTGGAGTCTTGCTCAATCTACACAGGATCATCTTGAAAAAGAAACAAATGATACTCTTGAGATAGCTAATAAATATATAAAACTAGTAGAAGAGAATAATAAAAAAATTAAAAAGATTTTGGATGATAATTATTCTTTTATTGATCCAGATGATATTGAGCTTTTATTGTTATTTTATGAGAATTATGTCAGGTTGGAAACAGAAATAGATGAGAAAGGAGTATTAAAGACGCCATTTCGTATTTACAAAGATGTAGGTGACATTTCTTTCTTGAGACCTGACATTATAGAAAAGATAAAAGATAAATTTATCACAAAGAAAAGTGAATTAGAAAGATTAGTAAATAAAAAACTGATTAGAAATATTGTTAAAAAGGAATGAAAATAAACCACAAACCACATACAGCAATTATATACATTCCTTTCGGACTTGGTTGTTGACCACATTTTACTTTAATGAAATTATTTCTTGTTATTGAAGTATATAAATAAATGGTATAAACTTAATATACATTATTAGAGAAGGAGGTGCTTATGTCTGTGGATTATCCAGAGATGCAGTCGCTGAGTGATTCGCTTATTAATGTCTTTAACCATGAAAGACAAAATATGAGTAAAGAGCTATATAAAAATGCTCGGAATCATCTGACAGCATTAAAGGCCACCATCAGTAGGTTGCAAAAAGAATCTAATCGCTCTGAATACAGAGAGAGAGGATATGCAACTTATGCTGGGTTGGATCGGCAGATCGGTGAAGTTGAAGACTATGGTTGCTATGTCGATGAGATGTAGACAATAATAGTGATTTCAACCACCCGTTTTGATAATTCTATATGGATTATTGGGATGTAGTTCTTGTCGTTGGGTTGATCATGACTGATTGACAGTTAGACGGCTTGTATTTTATAGCACTTTCTTCCAGGGAGCCCCAAGAGGGGCTTTTTTATTAAAATAAGGAGAGTTGAAAAGTTTTTCTTATTCTTAGGTTAGAAATAAATCTAAAAGGATTTCTTTTGGCAGGAAAGCAGATACACTGCTTGAATTAGCAAATAAAAATATAAGTTGGAGTATGTACTTGTCTATGCTGCTAAGCCATAAATACGAAATATGACAAATTTGGATACGAATTAATGGATTATAAAAAATACAAAAGGAATGGGAAATGAATAAAGCTGAAATTAACGCAAATCTACAGATACTAGATAAAAACATAATATTGCTAAAAGGACTTATTAATACAGAAATTAATGGGTTTTTAAACAGACCCTTTGAAGGTTGCTTAAAAAATAGATGCACTGTTTCAAGGGGGAATAATCATTTAATTTTTGATTATGATGATACTACATATATTGCAATATTTAATATTTTAAGGGAAAATAATAGTGTCAATATTGGAGAAATGAAAATTAAAATAGAGTTTTTTCTAAGAAATAATAACTATGATGAAGGAAAATGTTACATTGAAGACATAAATTTGAATTATTGTCTTTTTATGGATAATCTGGGAAATGTGGCTTATGATGAAGAAATGAAAAAGTTTTCACAGGATAAATTTGCAGAAACTTTAGAATTCTATTTTTATACAATGATTATAGAGAAACATTATAGATATTAAAACTGGAGAGTGTTCGAAAAACTTATACAATACTCTCGATTATCTCATCCCCGCTAATATTTCTAATCTTAATCCGTAAAGGGTTTTCTTTACTATGAATTGTCCCATCCCAGAAGTTTTTAGATTTTTCTCCATTAATTATGACATATCCCAGTTTATCAATTTTGATCTCTGTTGAACTGAACCATTGCCCTTTTTTATTCTGACAGTCCAGGGAAATAAGTTCAATGAGTTCCAGACCTTCTTCACTTATGCTTATAGGGCTAAAGGCTTTGCCACCCCTTAGAGACTGTAAATTCCCTTTCTCATTAAATGCATTTATTTTTTGAATAAGCCTGTCACTAACAAATCGGTTGATAGAGACATTATAAAAGTCTTTTGTATCATCTGTATCAAAGAGATTTTTATCTCCGTTTGTTACTTTAATTTTTTCACATATAAATTCGGCTTTGTCATTTACAACTGTTTCATGGAGGAGGTTTTTAAGATCTTTGAGTTCGACATCTACAGTGGTCAGATTATTATCTTTGATAAACTTTCGAAGCTCTTTTTCATCATCAATATCAATGTAGTAAATAATCACTTTTTTTGCTGTAATGCTCAGGTTTTGTATCTCTTCATTGATTATTCGGTTAATAGTAGGAATATCCAGTACCTTCTGTTTGCTATCGATTAAATCCGGTACGAAAACAGGAATAGTTCCCAATTTACTATCATTTAATGCTCCAAACCAGAATTTGGAAACTCCCTCAACATTTTGCTGCAAGCCGGAGATAAGTTTTGCCAATTTATCCATTGTTTGTTGAGGATTTCTAAAGAGACTGACGCCGTCTCTTATTTCTTTTATTTTAAAATTTGCTTTTTCCACAAGTAGACGGTCTCGAGTAGTTTGAATAGAATTTATTCCTATATCAGCATGAATGAACTTTCTTTCAAGATTATTTGTCACCTTTGCAGTAACTCCACTTCCTCCAAAAAAATCAGCAACTACCATATTTTTATTTGAAGATGCTTTTATTATACGATCTAATAAGGCTTCAGGTTTTTGAGTGGAATAACTTACATTTTCATTTGCATTTCCAACAACCATAGGAATATACCAATAATCTCCAGGGATTTTACCTTCCGCATGAGTTACCCTTTCTGTGCTATTCCCAGAATATTTACTACCACCAGAACCATATTTATTTCTTTCCTTTGTTTTATCTGAATATTCAATTCTAACATCGTTAGTATTTATTGTATAACTATCTCTATTTTTCACATATAAGAATATAGTATCATGTAGTTTTGTAAAATGCTTTTGGTTACTAATTGAAGGTCTTGAATAACACCAAATAATCTCATTTATAAAACTCTCTTCTCCAAAAACTTCATCCATCAAAATTTTTACATAATGACCAATATGCCAATCAATATGTACATAAATACTTGAAGTTTCACTCATAATAGACTTAATGGCCTGTAGATTCTCATACATCCAGTTTAAGTAATCTTCTTTTTTCCAGATATCTCCATACATCGTTTCTTCAAAGGCTTTTAACTCATCCATCTCCATCTCTTGCTCAGCTTCTTTTATCTTCTCTGCAAGTTTAGGATTTTTTCGGATATAAACCTTTTTTGCATAGTCAGCACCGCTGGCAAAAGGTGGATCGATATAGACAAGATCCACCTTTATATTCTGTTCTTTAAGATAGGCACATGCAGAGATGCACTCTCCCCTAATAACCAAATTATCGGAGCTGCCTCCGACCTGTTCCACTGTCTCCACCTCATAGTAGGGCATTCCTCTTTTTATACGGTTATAAACCTGTCCATTGTCCCTATAACGTAATACACGCTGTGTACGAGTAATATTATCGAGAATGGCCTGCCCCTCTATAGTGTTTGGGGTGTATGGTATATATTTAATTGGCATAATTATCTTCTCCTAATCTTTAAAGAATGAATCAATTTTATTATTCAAAACCGCCATATTATCCAGTAAATTATTACTATCTTCCAAATATAAGAAATCAAACTTTTGATAACCAAATTTTTCTTCATTTTGACTTAGAAATGCTGTTTCTACAAAGTTTTTCTTTTTGATAAAACTTTTATCATTGGCATAAACTTCACCTTTTGTCTCTATAATCAGTGCTTTATAAATAGTTTGTTCAGAGGAGCGTTGAATCATCAGAAAGTCTGTGGTATATTTTCCAATATTCTGCCAATATTTCCCTTTCTTAGCAAAGCAATTGATTACAAACTCTGTAATTCCTCTTTCACCATTGAAATAGATTTCCAGATTTCCATCTTTAAACTTTTTAAGTTTTAAAACTGTTTCCAGGAATTTACTTTCAAAACCGCTACCAAAATTGTACGGTAAAAGATGAAAGGTTCTGTCTTTCTGTTCTATCAAAGGATATATTTTTTCACCTGCAACCTTGGCGATCTCTTCAAATCTGCCTTCTTGTGTCAACTGAAGAATACGATCCTGCTTCTGTCTATTAAAGTCCTCTGTAGATAATGGATTTTTATCGAAAGAAAGTATCTGTTCGACAGTTTCTTTATCTGGATAGATATCTTTGTGATTCTCTACCGGTTTAAGTTTATCTACAATCAGCAGGTTTGCCTCTTTTGGTATTATCTCTTCATCGGTTTTCAGGTATTTCTTTATACTAAAACAAACTCGTATTTGAGAAGCTAGTGTATACAAATCATACTGTTCATCAAAAAGAGTTTGATTATTCTTTATAAAAGTTATTACCTTAAAAATTTCTTTGAATTCCTCATCAAACTGATGTAGATCTCTTTCTGTTGTAGTCTCTAAGCTTTCCTTAGCAATGCTAAAAATCCATGTGTTATAATTTGCAAAGTTTGTTCCTGCCTTTTCTAATAATTCAATTTGTCCTGCTTCAAAATTTTCTAATCCAGTCGTGGTTACAACTGCAACAGATTTATATTGATTAATATTTTGCAGAATCTTATCCAGCTTTTCTCTTGTATTGGCGTTTTTTTCTTCTTCTACAGACTGATATTTAATTTTTAACTGGTAATAGGTAATTTTTGGTAGTTTAAGAAAATCCATTCTTGAAAACCGTTCAACATTATCAGTACCGCCCTTTTTAGAAAGGTTATTTATCTCTTCAATTGAAGTGTGCTGCTCTTTTTCCAGTTGGCTGTTTAGAATTGAAGCATTTTCTCTGTTTAACCAAACCAGCGCAGTTTCATCATTACCTTTTGCAACCTGCCTCAAACATCTGCAAGTGGTTTGAATAATTGTATTTTTTGATGAGCTTTTACTTTTCTGGGGTAAGATTACTGCCGTAAGACTTTTACAATCCCAACCTTCTTTTCCAATGCCAACCAATAAAATATATTTCTTCCTGGATATTGAGGTATCCAGAGAATTAAACTCCAATCCATTTTCTTTAGGTAGAGTATATTGATTATTTCCACCATGGAATCTTAATATTTCATTTGGATTAATATTTAAATCACTTTGCAAGTATGGGTAGATCTCTTCTTCAAGCATTTCAATATTGCTGCAGTAAATTGCCAGTTTGGCTATTGTTCCACCATTGTAAATCAAATTTCCATATTTTGTGTCAAAATCCTCAATACCCTGTTTTACAATCTGTAAATGTGTCAAATTGTCTGCAATTTTTAATTCCGGTTTTTTTAAAAACTTTTCTATCGCTGTTGTTAGTGGATAATAATATACCGTGTTGGTTATTTCTGAGCTTTTAAGTACTTCACCAACTGAAAGTGATATTATTTCAGCAGAAGAAAGATAAGGTGTTCCTGAAAATCCTAAAACGGTAGTAATATTACCTTTCTCATTCCATTTATTTATAACCTGACGAAGTTTAATATCGCCACTTGTTGCATGATGTACTTCATCTACCAACAGGGTTAGATTAGGTATTTTAGAAATCAAATCACGCAATTCATTGGCATATTGATCTTTTTCGTCATCTGTTCTTTCAATTAATTTGAATTGATCTGAAACTTCAACTCTGTCCAATATTACTTTTTCGGCATTTACAACAAACACCTGGCCAAAAGGATTGGGTAAACATTGATTAACCTTTTGAGCATTTGGATTTCGAGCTTTATTACTTTTTTTTGCTGATTTTTGTTCATCCAGCACATCAAAATGTAACTGTTTTTTCAATTCAGAAGCAGATGGTTCCGGAATAACCCAGGAAGGATCAAACTTTTCAATTGTACGGAGACTTGGGCCAATTGATGTTTTAAGTCCGGAAGGTATAAGTATGAGGAAATTATGTGCAAAATGGGGGTTCCCAGGTTCATTTAAGGCAAAATACAAATCCAGATAGATAAAAGCTGCCATCAGATATGTTTTACCTGCTCCCATAGGCAAACTCATCAGATAATCAGAATAATTTACTCCATAGAATATATTCCTGATCGTTTCGATATAGTCAAATTGTGTAGGATTTTCAATAATCATTTTTTCCAAATTCGGAAGAAGCGACGTTTTTCCAATTTTCTGCCTGGAGAAATCAAACAAGGCATGAGCAGCAGTATTATTCTGTAGATAATCCCTGGCTTCCTGGTTGATATTTAAAGCTGATAGATCCAGGTTTCCTGCAAAAAATCCCTCTGAGAATAGCTGCCAAAGAGGCTTGTTTTCTCCCTGGATCTTTAGAAATAGATATGTTTCGATGGCTTCTATCTGGGTATCTCTTAAATACCCACGATTCTTTATATATGCCATTAGCTCTTTTACTGAGCAATCTGCACTATGAAGCCATTCATTCCTTTTTTGTAATATTATGTTGTTCAGCATTTATATTATTACTTCCTCTGGCGTATCTTCTTACCTGGCATTGTAAGAATGCTAGAATTTTAAAAGTATTCCTTTTAAACGCCTGATGTATGGATCTGATACCATAAATTGCCTTTTATTCAATGATGCATATTCTATATATAAATAGGGTAAGCCGCAACCTTTAAAAATATGGGAATTAGTGTAGAAACCAAGGTTAGACTTGGTTTCTATTGTTCTTTTTAGAGTCCAGAGGCAATGTTTAAACGCCTATACAAGTATTTTTGTATCTGATTTCATTGTATTATTTCTTTTCGAAAATAGTACCATAGGCAGTTTCTTGGCCATCTACCTGCATATGAATTAAAAAGAAAAAATCTTTATGAATGCTGATAATATGACTGTTTAACAATTCTTTTATTTTACCAAGATAGTCAGGTATGATTCCAGCATAATAGTCATATAAGATTGGTTTTCGAAAAGGATTTCTAGCATGAAGTATCCCATTCGAGATTTCATACAGTTCAATGAATTCTTCTTCTGTGAGATATCCTGTTTCCTTATTAATAAAATTGTTTAAAACACCATCAATATTCGATGGTATCTCAATAATTGGTCTTGGATAATATTCAGGATTAATTCTCTTGATATCTTTAATGATATATTTTGCATTCCAATCTTTTGCAAAACGATTATACATTTCATTATATTTCTCTTTATTAATTACAAGATTTTCTAATGCAATTAATTCAAGAATCAGACGAATCTGAAGCATTATAAATTCAATATTGGTGGCCTTATACAGAGTTGATTTTTCTAAAGAGAAAACTTTTCTAATTGCTTCATAACGTTTTTTAATTTCACTCATTTGATTTAAGTATAAGTTCAGCATTTCATTTTGTTTTTCTAAATTTATCATAATATTTC
>JAQIBN010000014.1 GCA_027859095.1 Spirochaetia bacterium
AGATATTAGGGGTGTAGGAAGGCTCTTAGACTATAGGCTATTAGACTGTTAGGGGGAAGGTGTTTAGGAAAATAAACAAAAGGCTACGACCTAAAAGCCTACAGCCTAAATACCTAATAGTCTAACCACCTAATAGCCTAACCTCATTGAATAATTAGATAAATTACAGTATATTTGTTAAGAGGATAATAATTATGTGTACTGAAGATAAACGAGTAATTAATACTAAGTATTTTGAGTCAAAACAGGAAATATTTGATACTGCAGGTCAATTAGCTATAACAGAGTCTAAAACTTTAGGTTTACCTATTACTTATGTCGTTAATAATGAAATTATCAAAGAATATCCAGATGGGAAAAAAGAATTTTTAGGTGTTGTTCCACCTAAAATAAAAGTCAAAGAAATGGTTATTAGTCTTAATTAGATGTCAAATGCGATTAAGAGATTACGTATTTTTGCCGGACCAAATGGATCAGGCAAATCTACTTTATATAATTATCTTGTTAGAACGAATTATTTTACTCCTTATTATCATATTAATCCCGATTATATTTTTCAGGAATTGGATGTTGTTCTAAATCTTTCTGCCTGGCCAATTTCATTCGATGAAGAGGAATTGTTTAACTTTTTTGAAAAATCTTCAATTCAGCAGCATTCAGAGATCCATTTTAGCAGTATGGTTGAATTAAAAGAAAAAAAGATATACATAAAGGATAATTTTAAAAATAACAGGACTTATCTCTCTGCAGCAATAGCTGATTTTATTAGGCATAAAATGCTGCTTTCTGGTTCTTCTTTCTCATTTGAGACTGTCTTTTCTCACAGCTCAAAAGTTAGTTTTATCCAATCTGCCAACGACGCTGGTTATAAAACCTATTTGTATTTTATTGCGACAACAGATCCTGTAGTTAATCTGGAAAGGGTAAAGAACAGGGTTCAAAAAGGTGGCCATTCAGTACCTGAAAATAAAATATTTGAACGGTATTATCGAACTTTAAGTTATTTACATGATGGGTTTAGTCTGGCTGACCGAGCTTATATATTTGATAATTCAGAAAACCAGGCATTAGGAACTTATGATTTTTTTGCTGAAAAAAAACAGAACAAATTATATATATCGTCATCGGGGATTCCTAAATGGTTTAATGACCACCTTTTAGATAAATTATGAGTAGGAAGGCTTTTTGGAAGGAAGGCTATTAGGTATTTAGGCTATTAGGAAGAAAAGCTATAGGCTACGACCTAAAAGCCTAATAGTCTAACAACCTAAATACCTACTTAAAGGAGCGTTTCATGCGCGATCATACGAAACTGCGGGCATTTGAATTAGCCGATGAGGTTGTTCTTCTAATCTATCGTGCAACCAGAAAATTTCCTAAAGATGAAAACTATGGGCTGACTTCCCAAATGAGGAGAGCAGCTGTTTCCGTTCCTTCAAATATCGTTGAAGGATGTGCCCGGATGAGTCAAGCGGAGTATCTTCGTGGAAGGCTGTAGGCTATTAGTCTATAGGCTGTTAGGAAGAGAAACAAAGGTAATACGACCTAATAGCCTAATAGTCTACAGTCTACAGCCTAATCGGTTGTTAGGAAAAGAAACAAAGGTAATACGACCTAATAGACTAATAGTCTACAGTCTAATAGCCTAATAAGCCGGAATAACAATAATAAATTTTAAGGAGACATAGTGTGGAGAACAGAAAATATTATTTTACATCAGAGAGTGTCAGCGAAGGACATCCTGATAAGTTATGTGACCAGATTTCAGATGCTGTACTGGATAAATGCCTGGAGAAGGATCCTGAATCCAGAGTTGCCTGTGAGACCTATGCTGCAACAGGAATGGTATTGGTAGGTGGGGAAATTACAACCGAAGCTTTTGTTAATATTCAGGAGACCGTAAGAGAGCTTGTGAAGAAGGTTGGATATACTAAGGCAGAGTATGGCCTGGATTATGAATCTATGGCTGTTATGAATATAATTAATTCCCAGTCACCAGATATATCCCAGGGCGTTACATCCGGACAGGGACTTTTCAAGGAACAGGGAGCAGGGGATCAGGGTATGATGTTTGGTTTTGCTACTACAGAAACACCTGAACTTATGCCGGCTCCAATTATGTATTCCCATAAACTACTACAGAAGGCTGCTGCAATGCGTCATTCTAGAAATATTGATTGGCTTAGGCCCGATTCAAAGAGCCAGGTTACAATAGAGTATGAAAATGGTGTTCCTAAAAGGATAGATGCTGTTGTAATTTCCCACCAGCATGATCCGGATGTTAAGTACGAAGAAATAGAAGAAACAATTATAAATCGTATTGTTAAACCGGTTCTTGAACCTACTGGTCTTATTGATAGCAACACTAAGTATTATATCAATCCCACGGGGCGTTTTGTTGTCGGTGGTCCTTTTGGCGATACAGGTTTAACAGGTCGTAAGATAATTGTAGACACCTACGGCGGCATGGGAAGACATGGAGGCGGTGCCTTCAGCGGTAAGGATCCCAGTAAGGTTGACCGTTCTGCAGCATATATGGGAAGATACATTGCTAAAAATATAGTTGCTGCAGGGTTATGCACTAGATGTGAAGTTGAGCTTTCCTATGCAATAGGGGTGCCTTTTCCAATATCGGTTATGGTAGATACCTTTGGTACAGGGAAGGTTCCTGAGGATAGAATAGAAGAAGCGGTAAAAAAGGTATTTGATCTTTCTCCGGCAGGGATAATAAGAGATCTGGATCTTAAGCGACCAATCTATCTGGATACGGCTACTTATGGGCATTTTGGTAAGGATGGGTATAGTTGGGAGAAGGTGGATAAGGTTAAAGAGTTGCTGAAGGCTGTTGGTTAATGTCCTTAATTTTTTTAGGGTTTTTATAAGCAGTTCTTTTTCCCCAGGTTTAAAGAATTAGAACTTGTAATGAATATGAAAAAAGTTCTTCTAAGCAGATTTGTTTTTTAAAAAGAAAAATGAAATTTCAAGATAAACTCAAAATGAAAAAAACTTTAGATTCTTTACCTATTTACTAATTTTATACAGGAATTTGTCCACAAAAAGCCTGAAGGTATCTTGATATTTAAATATAGGTGTTATGAATGATTAATGAAAAATATAAAGAGATAGTAGATTTTATTAGGTCACTTTATAAAACCAAAGACACTATTTCTCTTCATGAACCTGTCTTTCGGGGCAATGAGAAAAAGTATCTTGATGAATGTATAGATTCAACATATGTATCTTCTGTTGGGAAGTTTGTGGATCTATTTGAACAAAGGGTTGCTGAATTTACTGGTGCAAAGAGAGCAATATCTGTTGTAAATGGCACATCAGCTCTTCATGCTGCTCTCACTTTAACTGGAGTAAAACCAGGTGATGAGGTGATCACTCAATCATTAACATTCATTGCCACCTGTAACGCAATCTCCTACTGCGGGGCTTCACCGGTATTTGTAGATGTAGACCTTGATACTATGGGATTATCACCAACCTCCCTGAAGCTATTTCTGGAAGAGAATTGTGAAAAAACTAATGGAAATGTTTTAAACAAGAAGACAGGTAATAAAATTTCGACCTGTGTACCCATGCATACCTTCGGTCATCCTGCACGAATTAAAGAAATTAGTGATATCTGTAATGAGTGGGATATTCCTCTTATAGAGGATGCTGCGGAATCATTAGGTAGTTATGTTGGAGATGCACATACAGGGCTTTTCGGGAAATGTGGAATCCCTAACCTTAACGCTGCTTTAGGGTGTGCATAGCTGGAGAAATTGCCTGGCATACTTGTTGAAAAAAGAGAAATTTCTCATCGATATAGAGATTTCTTTGATGAAACGGGTATCGATTTTGTTGGTGAGAGACAGGGAACAAGATCGAACTACTGGTTGAATGTAATAAAGTTTAAAACTATGGATGAACGTAATCATTTTTTAGAGTATACTAATAGTAAAGGTGTTATGACTCGACCGGTATGGTCTCTTATGAACAAGTTAAGCATGTTTAGGGGAAGTTTTGCTGGTAGTTTAGAGAATTCAAAAACAATTGAGGAACAGATTGTTAATATTCCAAGTGGAGTAAGTTGATATGCATACAGTAATATTAAAAATACAAGATAATAGTTATGATCACATAATGTACCTACTAAATAATCTCAATAATAAAGATATTGAAATAGTTAATTCTACAGCAGAATTAGATTTGAATTATGAAACCTGGAGTCTGGATGAAATAAATAATACAGGTAAAATAGGGCTACACTCAAAAAGCTTTGTAGAAGATTCTGAGGATTACTCAACTTAAAACTTACAAATAAAGACCTAATAGACGGTAGCTTAAAAAAAGATTCACTAATTGTAGTTCCTAAAAATTTCACTTTACATAAATCAATACTAATTAAGAAACTAGGGACAGTATGTAAAGAAAAGATGAAAATGGTTTATAAAGTGTTTTGCCGCCAAATAGGGTGCAATTGTGATAATTGAATGAAAGATTGATCGCTTAATCCTCAGAAGGTTAAAGCATAAGTAAAGGGTATATTTCCACCTTTTCATCTGATAACGGGATTACTGACTCTGCAGCTGCCGCAACTGCCATGGCGGCAGGGGTAAAGGTTAACAACGAGGTAATAAGCCGAAGGCTCCCCGGTAATGGCGAAGATTTGGAAACCATTCTGGAATATGCGAAAGCCAGAGGGAAAAGTACCGGGATTGTGACTACCACGGCTGTGACCCACGCAACACCGGCGGCATTTACGGCACATAATGAAAGCCGAAATAATTACGCTGAAATTGCCTGGGATCTGTTTACAGTTACAAAACCCGATGTAGTTCTGGGGGGCGGCGGATCGGTTTATGGTGTTGATTTGGCTCTTGTTTCGGCTTCCGGATATAATCTGGTTACCACGGGGATTGATCTTTTAAGTGCGGCTGAAGAATCTCCCTTATGCAGTATATTATGTTATCAAGGATAATGCTGCTGTTTTGGATTGCAGACGTAATCCTGAATGGATAGAAAATAAATTAAAATGAGAAAAAGGAATGATAATTGACTCGTCCGATGAAAGTCAAAGTAACTTTAAAGGATATTAATTAAATATATCAAAATTTATTATGAATAATAGGAACTGTAAATCGAAAGTTCCAAGAATCCATAATATTATAAAATGATCATTGGGAGGCAAATTGTGAGAACAATTAAATTAGATGTTAATGATAGTATTTTTGACAAAGTAATGCTTTTCTTAAATAATTTTTCAAAACATGATGTTCAGAAAAACATTGAAGAAAAGCGAATAACAAATAAACTCAATGCTATTTCGATTAAAACAAAAGATTTTAAGTTTAATAGAGATGAAGCTATTAACAGGTAAGGCCTTTATTGATACAAATATTTTGCTTTATACCTATTCAATAGATGAACCCCATAAGCAGGAAGCAGCAAATTCTATATTAGAAAAGTATTCAGATAACATTATTATTTCAAGTCAGGTTATAAATGAACTTATAAATATATTGTTTAAAAAATTCAAACTGACAACTGAAGATATTGAAAATGCAATATTGGAGATTGATAGCATAGCACCAATTGTTGGTTTTGATTTAACAACACAGATAAAAGCCATTCGGCTTAAAGATAGATATAAATTGCATTATTTTGATGCATTGATCATTGCAACAGCCCTTGAGAATAATTGTAAAATCTTATTTAGTGAAGACATGTAGCATCTCCAGGTAATTGACAAGACTTTGACAATTATCAATCCATTTTTAGAGAATGAGATAGTAAAGAGCGAGTTATAAACTTATATAGGCTAAATAATAATCCCCTTTTGCGCCCTTGCCTGGTCGGAAGCAAGCTTCCTGCTCGGTAATGCATCCCACCTGGTCGCAACTTCGTTGCTGCTCGGCCATGCAACCTAACCGTGCTTTGCGCGAGAAATCTTAAAAAAGAATTTCATAGAAACAATATTGAGGCTTTTAAAATGTCAGAAACGGTAATTAGTGTAGAAAATTTATTAGGCTGTTTAACAATTATCGACACAGATACTTTGTACTTTATGTACAGCTGGATTACAGAATAATTCAAATATGAACGTATAATTCCAGCCTCGATTCAGAAGGATTAATATTGGGGATAGACTGAATTAAAAAGAATATAAACTGGGTGTTATCAGTCATGGTACTCTTCATTGGGATATGCAGTCCTGGTGGTCCAGGGTACGTGGGAAAGAGGATCCAAATTCGATCATCTTGAATGATTATTCAGAAGATTTAGATTTGAATAGTTTTCTTGACTTAAATGATGTTATACTGTCTTGTATATGTGGTTAAACAAGGTAATTATTATGAATATAATTATAGTTTATTCTCGGTATGAACTGAGTATATGAACTGAATTATTTCTCAATTTTGTTATTTATTTGCATAGGAGTATGAAATGGAAAATCTAATTTCGTCTGATCCAAAAATAATGATGGGTAAGCCAGTTATTAAGAATACTCGAATTACAGTAGAAATGATATTGGAGAAATTGGGAGCGAAAGAGTCTTTTGAACAAATTTTAAAAGAGCATCCTGGGTTGGATGAAGAGAAAATACTAGCAGCTCTGGATTTTGCAGCAAAGGTTCTTAATACAGATACTCATTATTCTACTGTAGCCTAATGATGTATGATTTTATAGCTGATGAGGGTATAGATAAACAGATAGTAGATTCGTTACGATTTGCCGGATTTTCTGTCTTGTATATTGCAGAAGATTTCCCAGGAATAAATGATAAGCAGGTGCTTGAAATTAGTAACCAAAACAAATCTTTGCTATTAACAGCTGATAAGGATTTTGGGCTGGTCGCAACTTCGTTGCTGCTCGCCCATGCATCCTGAGAGAATTAGTTTTTAGACAGAAATTAGTGCATCATGGAGTTGTTTTAATCAGACTTTTTGGGGTAGATTCTGAAAAGAAAGCATCTATAGTGGTAAAGACTCTTCAAAAATATCTTCCAGATTTAGAAGCAAACTTTTCTGTTATTACAAAAGATAGTTTGAGAATTCGAAAAACTTTTAATATATAAGTCAAATCAGTAACCCCTCCTTATCTCAGTTCCAGAATTTATCTAAGTTGTTCATGAACAGTTATTAAATAAAATGAGTCCTCCGCTTCAGGAATGTCGTAATTCATGAATATCAGGAGATAGACATGGATATTCTCCGAGCTATAGCAAAAAAAAGTACAAATCATTAATAGAATTTTGCAGGGAACCTGGTGTTATTCTTGTTGTTTTGGGTTTGTTCTGTTAGGAAAAGAAACAAAGGTAATACGACCTAAACACCTAATAACCATAGCTGCAGGGCTCTGTACTAAATGTGAAGTTGAGCTCTCCTATTAATAACAGTTTGTGGTGGTTTTATGTAATATGTTGTATTATATCAACTATGTCAGGATTAAGCTGATAAATAAACTATAATTAATGTAAAATAAAATAGATTTTTATAGCTATGGTCAGGTGTAAACTGGTAAAGATACTATGC
>JAQIBN010000186.1 GCA_027859095.1 Spirochaetia bacterium
ATATGGATATCAAAGATCATCGTCTGGAAATTATTTCAGGCGGTTTTTTTCATACCTTGTCTGGCAAGGTTTGGCCATTTAGCTAGGCGGAGTTTGGCATTATGTTCGGGCTAGGAACAACATTATTCATTAGTTATTTTTGGGAAACTATGCTCTAACCAGTACTGAAACATTTTTTCACCTCCCCCCAGGAGAACCAGTTCATGGGTTTGTTTATCTATATATCTTATTTGTAGATCTACTTCAGTAGCAAGATTAGATAGAGCTCGGCATTGCTGTTTTATGATGTGTATAATATTGGGAAACAGACTGGCCATATTACCTCCCAGGATTATTTCTCCTGGATTAAATAAGTCAAATAAATCTGCCATAACCTCACCTAATTTCATGGCGGTAAGATTCAAACGTTCGACTACATCATTTTCCCCGGCTTTATATCTTGCAGCTAATTGTGTTGCATAGAGATCTGAATTCTCCAAAGCCTGAATGATATCCATCTCACCAAGATCATGAGCAATCGATTCTAATGTTGCAATGGTACGGAGGCATCCAGTTCCACCACATTTACAAATTTTATTTACGCCGGATACTTTCAGGTGTCCAAGTTCACCAGCAAAACCATTACGACCACGATAGAGTCGTCCATTTATCATAATCCCAAGACCTATTCCCTGAGTAAAAAAAATAAATAAACGGTTTTCGTCTACTGTTCCACTTTTTGCCCTAAGGGAAAGCCCAGCCAGATTAGCATCATTATCAAAAAGCAAATGCTTACCTGGAAATATCTCCTCAAAATACCGACTTAAATGAATCCTCTCAAATACAGGATTTGTACTCTGTAATATAATTCCGGTATGAGGATCATGGACTGCGGATATTCCAATACTTACACCTAATAGCTCTGTTTTTTCCCCTTTATAGAGTTCCAAAAATGATGTTCTAATATTTGTAAAAATATCTTCTAATGTGTCAGTTTTAGAAACTTCAAAACGGGTAAATTTTTTAAGTTCTTTTCCCAAATTTATCAATCCAAGATAGATGTGCTGAGTATGATGCATATCTATAACAAGAGTGTATGCCCGGTCTGAACAAAAACTTACTTTTGCTGCTCTCCGACCCCCTGTGGAATGAAGTTTTTCTTTTACTTTGACTAGCCCTTCTACCTCCAGTGAAGTGCATATATTAGAAACAGAAGCGAAGCTCAAACGGACTTCATGTGCAAGTTTAGATTTGGTATTACTGCCTGAACCACGGAGTAGTGAGTAAATTTTTATTGCATTCGCTGTCTTTACATCAATATTTGTAGAAACATCTATCATAGTTCACATCTCCATAGTTTATATTTGAGCTGATATTTCAACCTCCTGGCCTTATGCCAGGCAAGCTTATTATATTTTTTTACAGCTTATTCAAAATTTTGACTTCAGTATAGTAACAAGGGTTTTATTAAAATTGGACATTCCCTCCTCATGAATCATTTGAAGACCATTTAAGAGATTTGAAAAACTATCAAAGGAAAGTCCTTCTTCCGGGGGTATGTACACACCTGAAACAGCCATCCTTGCCGATTCAATCGCAACTTGTGTACTTAAAGATGTTTTAAAGGAGCATGCTGGTTTCGCCCCATCACAAACAACACCCCCAAGACTGCTAAAAACCAGGTTCATTGCTTGTAACATAATATCAGCATTACCGCCAAGCCCCCATGCCAATGCAGCTGATGCTGCCAAACCAGACGCTATAGCACAACCACACATTGGCGTTAGAATCCCTGTTTTCTTTTTTATCAAATGGAGTAAAAGTATCCCCAGGGCTGAGGCTCTATAAATAGAACGACCAGGAACAATGCCTTCCATCTTCCACCCAATATTTAATGTAATAAAGAAAGTAATCCCATGATTACCAGAACCACCACATGCCATTATTGGAAGAACCTCTCCTCTCATTCTTAGCCGAGTGGCTGATGCAACGCGTGCTCTTGCTTCAGAAATAATTTCATTATCAGGTATAAAAATTGTTTCATGATTCTCAACTCCAGAATGTCTTAGCTGTTTTTTCAGCTCTATAGACCCATAAATATATTCAAAGGATTGTTGTTCCGGTTCATTTTTACCCTTGAACAACCCTGTTTCAGAGGCCCTCATATTTATTTCTATGGCCTCAGCAATATTTTCCAATATTTTATTCGGTACCAATTTAATATTTTCTGTAATCCAAATTAAGGAATCTATTGTTAAATCAATTTCCTCAGAACCACTATAATCATTTATCAAATTAGTTATAGGTGTTCTGAGGCCGTTAGTTTCTGTCCAAATTATATTATCATGATATTCTTTTATCGCTGAAGCAGAAATCGAACCATCTTTCCAGATAATTTTAGATTCTACGTAGAGATCACCAAACTTATCTGTTACCTCAATCTCTATCGGAAGTCTCCCTGTCAACTCAATAGCACTATTTATTAATTCAATATCCAGGTCACTAAAAATCATAAGCCCTTTTGATACATCATGAACAAGAAGACCCAGCACTGCAGCTATGGGGATTCCTTTCATTCCAGTGCCAGGAACTCCGACCGAAAATGCATTTTTGTAAATATTCAAATCAAGTGTAAGAATTATTTTCTCAACATTATCGATAAATGGATTTACTTCTGAACTATTAAAATATACAGAAGAAGCTGAAGCTGTTGCTAAAGCAATAGCTACAGGATCAGTACATCCGACAGTAAGTTTTAGTTCATTCTCAATAATTGAAGAAAAATCAGTGGATATCTTTTTAGATATATCCTTCTCCTGCATTAATCGAGACCTAGAAGGTGTGCCGCATTATCATGAAAAACTGCTCTTAATTCATCATCATGCAGTCCGAGAAAACGGAATGCCTTTTGCTGTTCTTCAAGATAAATCCGTGCAAATCCTCTGGGCATCCAACTTGAGTCCGTTGCAAAAATCAGACGCCCCGGACCTACAGTTTCAAGAAATTTCCTGATCACATCCTCGAGCGAAAGCTTGTAAGGCATCCAGCGAATCCATTGATTGGAGCCTGAAGAATCGACAAAAACATTGGGTCGGGTCCAACAGAGCTGAAGGAGATCCCCCATATGCGTACATCCGAAATGAGGTACTACAAAATTTACTTTAGGGAAATCTAAAGTTAACCGGGCGATACTTAGAGGGCTGATATTCTGTCCAGTTGCCATACCCCCGGCTGCACCTAAAAGTCCAAAATGAATTAATACTGGTACATTATGATCCTCACAAATTTTCCATAGAGGATGATATTTTTTGTCTGAAAGAGGGGTATCAATCAGAGGCCCCAGAAGTTTATAGCCACGCATCCCAAGAGTAGAAAAAGCATATTCCAGCTGCTCTGCTGCATCCAGAGCATCGGGACTATGATGGGCAAACCCAATAAATCGATCAGGATATTTATCAACAATTTCTGATAAGCGTTTATTACCGCCACCGGAAACAAAAACAACCTTTTCTATACCTTTTTGCTCTATATCCTTGTACCACAGGTCTGCCATTTCTGTATCAGTTCCGGCTGGTTCAGGTTTTGGAAAATTGAATGCCTTACGCCATACTTCTCCATGATCCCTGCTGCCAAGAGTATCAAACTCAACATGTTGAGGTAAACTTTGATCGGGGAACCAGTCACCCTGGATCGGAAAATGACAGTGAAAATCGATAATAGGAAGATCCTGTATCATAAAAGCACTCCTTTAATATTAGTTTGTGTATAACTGATGTAATAATCGATATATAGCAGGACTGTCAGAGGTTCTACCCCTTAACTCCTGTTAATGCAATTCCATTAATAATTTGTTTCTGAAAGAGTATAAATAACAGAAATACAGGTATGGATGCAACAGAAGCTCCCGTCATAACCATCTCCCACTGGGTCTGAAATTCTCCATTAAAAAAAGCTAACCCTACTGGAAGAGTATACATTCTAACTTTGTTGGAAACAATTAGAGGCCATAGGAAAGCATTCCAATTCCCTATAAATGCAAGGATGGCCAGTGCTGACAGTGCTGGTATAACTAATGGCATAGCAATCATATACCAAATCTTGAATTCATTTAATCCATCAATTCTACCTGCATCCAGCAGATCATCCGGGACGGTAGTGAAAAACTGCCTCATCAAAAAAACACCAAATCCGGACATAAGTCCAGGAAACATGACTCCCCAATATGAATCTACCCAATTCAGATTATTCGACATGATAAACCATGGAATCACAAGCATTTCTGTAGGGATCATCATAGTAGAAAGTATGAGTATAAATATAATTTTTTTGCCCTTAAACTGATATTTACTCAGAGTAAATCCAACAAGAGAGTCAAAAAATAGTACAGAAAGGGTAACACAACCACCTACTATAAAAGAATTCATAAACCACCAGGGGAAATTACTGCTGCTAAAAAGATTTATATAGTTTTTAACAGTTGGGTTAGAAGGTAATAGTGAGAGATTAAATACATCAGCTCCCTGTTTAAAGGAAGTCGCAATCATCCATATGAAAGGGAATAGCATTAGAACGCCAAATAGTGTAAGCAAAAAGACCCTGACAGCTTGTAAAAGAGTTTGTTTAGTTTTCACTTTTCATTACCCTCAATTGTATAAGTGTAATTATCATTATAATAAGGAAAAGGACTACAGTCATTGCTGAGGCATAGCCCATATCGAATCGACTGAAAGCGCTGTTATAAATATAGAGAACAAGTGGTTTGGTAGAGTTCAATGGGCCTCCTTCACCTTGAAAAGTCATATTCAAAACCTGAGTAAAGAGTCTAAGGTACCTTATGGTCCCGGTTACAAGAAGAAAAATTATTGTCGGTTTCAATAGAGGGATGGTAATATTCAAAAGTTTATCCTTATTCCCGGCTCCATCAATCTCCGCAGCCTCATAATACTGTTTAGAGATACCTTTAATCCCAGCAAGAAAGATAATCATTTGAAAACCCACATCAGACCATATAGTAGTTACAAGGATAGAAAAAAGAGCCTGGGTTTGAGAAAATAAAAATAACTGCTGAGATAGACCAAGGGAGATAAGAATCTTATTGAATACCCCGATAGGTGCCGGCTGATATAACCAGCGCCAGACCCATGAAAGCGCAACCAGAGATGTTATATAGGGTATAAAATAAACTGATTTAAATATTCCAGAACCTTTATCTACCTTATCAATATTGTATGCAATAATAAAACCCAGAATTAAACTGACGGGAAGCCCATATATTACATATTCAAAGGTATTTCCAAGTGTTTTCCAAAATATTGGGTCATGAAAAAGTTTTATATAATTTTCTATACCAATAAAGTTCTTGTCCCTCGAAATGATATCCCAATCAGTTAAAGATAAGAAAAAAGCATAAAAAGTTGGGTAGAATCTTATAATTATGTAAAATAATACCGGTATTACTAGAAAGGCATAGGCCCATATTCTTTTTGATCTCTCAAATGAAGATTTGGAAGAAATTTGTTTTTTCATGTTTACCCTATTCCTTTCCGAATTAAATAATACAGAGGGAAGCCCTGCCAAAAAAAAATATTGACAGGATTTCCATTTAACTAATTATATTTTTCTAATTATTTCTTATAATATTCATCAAGGACAGCCTGTTCTGTTACAGCAGCAGCGTTAACTGCATCTTCAATAGACATTCCATTAAGTGTAACCTCATCCCATGCATCAATCCAAACCTTACGCTGTGCTTTTTCATCAATAAACTTAGTTGCATTAGCATACTCAAGGCCTCTTATAAAAGGACCAAATTTAGGATCATTAGAAAACTCATCTGTCATTGCAAGTGATTTTTTAGCTGGTAATTCACCAATATTCTTCAACCACATGGTCATAGCTGTATCCGAAGTAAGAAATTTCAGAAATTTTATGGATGCCTCTAATTTCTTTCCTTCAGTGAAATTTGTTATACCATTAGCCCAGAAGGAAGCAAAGTTATAATTTACCCCATTCATGGAAGGAAGTTCAGAGACACCATAATTCAGAGTATCCAACTTATCCAGGGTACCAAGTCTGAATGACCCATCAATAGTCATTCCCATTGCACCAGCTTTAAATGCAGTCACATCATCTGTCATGAAATTAGGCATTCCAATTTTTTCGACAGTACTCAATTCTGTAAAAAACTTAAAAGCATCATAGCCTGCCTGGCTATTATACATTATCTTTGTGCTGTCAGTGTTGTATGGAGTTCCACCAAACTGTCTTACTAGAACCTCACGAAGCCAATGATGAAGCTGTCCAGTTAATTGCATTGTTAATCCAGTCTGTAAATAGTTTCCATCTTTATCTGTTTTTGTAAGAAGTTTTGCATATTTAATCAAATCTTCAGTAGTTTTCGGTGGCTTTTCAGGATCCAGCCCAGCAGCCTTGAAAAGATCTTTATTCCAGAAGAGAGCTAAAGACCTTACTGCAGTAGGAAGTGCATAATAGGAACCATTAAATTTTGCAGCATCAACCAGTGAGAAGAATTCTGATTTTATGGTCTCTGAGCTGAATGCTGATTCTGGTAATGGCTGAAGGTAACCTGCATCAATATACTTAGGCAACCAGCCATAGTACAAATTGATCACATTGGGACCTTCACCAGATGGAACAGAGGAAGCAACTTTTGTATTGTAATTGTCATAAGGGAATGTCTGTTGAGTGACTTTAATATCAGGATTTTCAGCCTCAAACATTTCGATAAGTGTATCAATAGTATCTTTCTTTGTTTCATAAAAATACTGCCAATAGACTATTTCAGTAACTTCGTTTACTCCTGCTGCAGGGGCAGAGTCTTTCTGTCCTCCTGCAAACATGTTCATAGGAATCAGTAATAATACTAAACCTATGAGAGCTATCGTTTTAGCAAATTTCATCATTTTCTCCTCCAAGAGATTTATATTATGAAATCCAAATAGGATATCATTTCCATTATTAATTTTACCTGAGCAATAATAACAGCTTTTGCTCAAGTACTTTCATCCACAATGAAGCTTGATCTGCATATGATTGTAATACTGATATATTAAATGATATTTTAGGTTCTGTACCCGATTTTCGCATATACCATCTTCCAACAGCTTTATCTCCTGCCTCCAATAGATCAAAGTAAAGCATATCCGCTTCGTGGATGAATATTTTCTCCTGACATTTCATAGAAATTACCTTATGTAGAGCCTGTCCCAAATTTGGCAGATATGAATTGATAGGATTTTGTTAACCTGGATACTCGCCAATCAGAGATAATAATCAT
>JAQIBN010000033.1 GCA_027859095.1 Spirochaetia bacterium
TACTATAAATGTATACAATGAACGTATAACTTCTGACAGTATTGAAAGAATTGCGGGAGGGTCGGTTTTACTAATTGACTGTCTTGATAATATTGAATCAAGATATATTATCAATGATTTTGCACTTAACAAGAATATTCCAATCGTACATGGGGGTATAAACGGTATGGCTGGGCAGGTTTCTTTGATAGTGCCAGGGAAAACCCCATGTTTGAAATGCATATTTCCTGTGAAAACCCCAAAAAAAATCATTCCCGTCCTGGGAGCAACAGCAGGTGTTATCGGTTCAATTCAGGCAGTTGAAGCTATAAAATTCCTTTCTGGACTAACTAGCTCATTGGAAAACATTCTTCTGATCTTTGATGGAGTCAGTATGAGTTTTGATAAAATCGAAATATCTAAAAACCCGGCTTGCGAGGCTTGTGGGAGTTTAAAATAGATTTTTTACTCTAATACTAAATTATTAAATTTATATTAAATAAGATTTCTTACTGAACCACGTTCGATCAATTCTCCTGAATACACATAATGTACAGGTTCGTGGGAGAAATGAGTAGTTTTGTAAATTAATATCTCAACAGTTTTTTCAACCATTCTTTCGATTGGCTGCTGATATGTGGTTATAGGATACATATCTTCGTTAAAAAGAGAAATTCCATCAAACCCTATAAGGGAAATGTCCGCTGGTACACTAAGAGAAGTTCTGGTTCTGATATAATCATAAAAACCCATAGCCATATAATCAGAAGCACATAAAACGCCATCCATGTGTACTTTTTCACTAATTAATCTTTCCGCTGCTTTAAATCCAGATTGATAGGTATAGTCACCCTCAACTACTATGACATCTTCAATTCCCAGAGCCTTAGATCTTGATATGAAGCCTTCCTGACGGTCTCTGTTTGTGGAAGATAATTTTTCTCCGGAAACATAAACCAGACTTCGGTGGCCTCTATTGACAAGATAATCTGCAATTCTTTTACCTCCTTCAAGGTTATCATGACAGACTGTGTTTACCTTCACTCCATCACTAACCCTGTTAAAAAGAAAAACCGGGGTATTATAACGCAAACATCCTTCAACAAGGGGAGAGGAAAGTGTAGCAGATGTAATTATCAAGCCTGCCACCTGATATTCAAGGGCTGTTTTAAGGTTGTTTTCTATATCGCTGTCTCCTTTAATATTAAATACCATTGTTGTATAACCGTTGTTCTGAAATTTACGAATAAAAAGTTTCAGCGCTTCCATATAAACAGCGCTGTTAAAGTGTCTCACTACGATACCAATTATTTTGGTTGATTGCTGATTAAGAGACCGGGCAATAAGACTTGGGCGGTACCCAAGCCATTCTGCCACTTCCAATACTTTTTTTCTTTTATCTTCAGATACAGGAATATTACTTTCATTGTAAACCCGGGATACAGTGGACTGAGACACACCAGCAGCATCTGCTACATCCTTCGATGATACTCGCTTAACTGAAATGTTTTCCATATATTCATCTCCAAGAAGTTTTATAAGCCAAGGATATCCCTAATCTGTGCAACTCCGCTGCGAAAACTATGCAATACGGGAACAGGTTTACTCTGACAAACCTCTAAAAGACTAATCATACTACCCTGGGCCAGACAAACCACATCATTATCTTCACAGGCTTTATCTATGGTAGCCATCAGAATCTTATCATGTTTAGGCTTGTTATTCTCATTCAGTAATGCGTCATAAGCTCCTTCAGCAAAACATGAGTTTACCACATTGTCAACACCCATTTCTTTAATTGTATTTTCTATGAGTCTTACAGACGGCCCCAGAGTTGTATACGCCGTAGCTACAACACCAATCCTCTTTCCCTTTGCAATTGCCTCTTTTGCCATAGGAGCATCAACTTTAGCATAAGGGATGGATATCAGCTTCTGAGCTATCTCAGAGACTTCCCCAACTGACGAACACTGGTTTAGAATCATATCACATCCACTAGCTTCCAGTTCCTGAGCATAATTACAAACACGACGAACGACACCTGATGTTGGACCTCCGTTTGCAAGCACTTCCTTTAATAGACTGTCATCAATGATATTTATCATTTCAACTTCGGGTACCAGTTCCTTAAAGAGCTTTTTTAAATCTTCAACTGAATTCAGAAATGTATGTATTACTCCTACCTTCTTCATAATTATAGCTCCGTTTAATTAGTATTTTGTTTTTTTACTGACGGTACAGTTACACTTCCGTCCATAAGAAATATTACACCCGCATCAGGTCCCTTCTCTGCCAATGCTGTTTCCAGAGCATTCTGCAGGTCCTTCACAGGTTTAATAAATATTTTTCTTAAGTCATCATCGGGAAGATCAGTCATGGCCCAAACCTCAGCTCTTTCAAAAACCTCGGCCATTTTACCTGCCTTATGATACCCTAAAATATATTTTCCCTTAATTGTTTCCATAACCTTTGACGGGCTGGTGCTGCTGCTTAGAAGATTTACAAAAGCTTCTTCTCCAAGCCCTTCCCTGCAAGCAGCCACAAGAATTAAAATTCCACCATCCTTTAGTACCAGTTTCCCGTTATCAATAGCCTTCTGAGCCTGGTAGAGATCAACATCCATAGGATAACGGGATACAGAGACAACTATATCCGCCGAAGATTCTACCTCTGCAACAAAAACCTGTTTTGCTTTTTCGATTGCTGCATAAAAGGATGTATGAATATCCCCGGCTGTGACTCCGTAAATTTTATGATTTTTTTCCAATACTGTCATTATTCCGAAAATTCTGTTTTTCAGAATCTTCAGGGCATCCATCATATCTTCATGAACCGGATTACCTGTCAGTACCAATGCCCTGGCATCAGGATGCAGGGCATGCTTATGGTTCTGCTCAATAGTCCTGTAAGCTGCTATCCCGGGAAGGATGCCTTTTCTGCCTCCAGTATAACCTGCAAAATAATGAGGTTCTACGCTTCCGATAACCAGCAATTTTTCAAATTCCACTCCCAACCGGTTGATTGCCATATCGGTACCATTGGAAGAGCAGCCTAGATACACCATCTCTTCTTTATTCCTTGCATCATGTACATGAACCTTCCCTGAAAAACGATCATAGTGTTTGCCAAAAATAAAATCGTACTCCTCCCGGGTAGGTCCCCGGTGAACACCGGTGGCAATGATGAATTCCGCATTCGCAGCCTCAAGAGTATCAGCGATTACATCCAGAACAAAACGGGTAGGTGTCGGCCGGGTTCCATCGTTTACTATTACAAGCAGTTTTCCGGGAGCGTCCAGAAATTCCTGGAAGGTTTCCGATCCATTAACAGAATCAAGAGCTTCAAGAACCATTGCCCCGGCTGTCCCAGATACAACGACATCATTCGGTTCTATTACCCCAATTACTTTTTCTTTGGCTATTTCAATACTCAGCTGCTCTTTATTGTATGGAATCTCAATCTTCAATAACTTCCCCACTATAACTTGTCACGCTTTCCTGCCCTCTCCATAGCCTGGATAAGGGGCAGTTTTTTTCCTGACAGATACTGCACCATTGCACCCCCTGCGGTGCAGATGTAGTTAAAATTTTCCATTTGAGTGAATCTGGCTGCAGCACTGACACTGTCTCCACCGCCTATTACTGAATATCCGGAAGCTTCGGCCACGCTCTTCCATAGTTCCCGAGTACCTTCTTCAAACATTTCTTTCTCAAATACACCAGCAGAGCCATTTACAAATAAAGTACCAGCTTTTTCAATTTCCAGCTTGTATGCATTAATTGTCATTTCCCCGATATCCATGAAAAACTCTTCAAGAGGCATTTTTTCAACAGATACCTCATGGCGTATGTCATTTCCTTCAAATGCCAGGTCCACTGGCATCAAAATTTTACCTGGATAATCTGTCAGGTACTTTCTGGCTGATGCTATAAAAAGATCCAATGATCTCTCACTTAAAAATTTATCAGTTTTGCTCCCGAGATTAATACCCCTGGCAATTAAAAAAACCTGTCCGGTAATACCAGCTGTTAATATTCGGTCAGCAGTACCGTTTGAGAGTACATTTTCCATCATTCCGAATGCATCGGAGATCTTGGCACCACCAAGAAGAAAAACTGAAGGACGTCCAGGGTTTTTCATCACATTTGCCAGAGCAGTGACCTCTTTAAAGAATAAAGGGCCTGCTGCACTTGGCAGAAGCTCCTGGAAAGCCACCATACTGGGTGCATTACGGTGAGCCGCTGCAAAGGCATCATTTATATACATATCAAAATGAGGTGCAAGAGTCCTTACCAGCCAGGTATTCAGCATCCCCTCAGGTTTCAGCTTTACAGCATCCTCAAAGGTAGAGATCTCTTCCGTAAGATATCTCAAGTTCCCGAGGAGGACGGCTTCTCCTTTTTTAAGGTTCTTTACTTCATGAACAGCTGCCGGACCACAGACATCATCTATATAGCGTATTTCCCGGCCCAGTTTGGCACTAAGCTTTTCCGCATGTTCGATTAGAGGTATCAAATTCTGATAGTCAAGTGTATCACCCTGATGAGCTATGATACCAACCATGGCTCCCTGATCGAGAAGCCATTTAATAGTTGGTACAGATTTATCTATCCTGTTTTCATTTACTATTTTATTTGTATCTGAATCAATGGGCGAATTAATATCCACTCTCAACAAAACCCGCTTACCAGAGACATCAAAGGATTCCATGGGACTAAACCCAAGCTTTTTATCACTCATACCGCTTACCTTTCTATGCCTTCATGCCAAGATATCTGTTTGTCGCTTCTGTGCCCTCTTCCCTCGTCATCTGCATCTTCATTGCGGCTCTGATTGCATCAATGCTTTCAGGAATAACTACAGATTCCTGAGGAATATTTATGGCAAACATAATATCATCTCCACTCTTTACGATTGATTCCTCCCAAACAGCGACTTCGTACATATCACCCCTTGGATTACCTAAATCACGTGCATATTTAAACAACGATGCATTGCCAAGAAATCCGTCTGCCAGCTTTACTACCCTTATACGGGGATGCTTCCTGAACATTTCAAGGAGGTCATCTTTACTTATTTTATTCTTTGTGCTTACTATCGGTGTTATTATATGTCCGTGTGTCACTGGAGTATGTACCAAAATTCCTGTCGCATTTATATGAGGCATTATAGTCATAAGATCAACAGCCTGATGGCTGGGTGCTTTATCTACCATAAGAGCATTGGTCAATCCTCTGTGATAATCACCAGGATCAGCAACTCGTCGGATAATGGTCATAGCTACTTTTTCTACACCGAATTCCCGATCAATAGCATCTATAGTCCGGATCAAGCCGGTTGTATTACAACTGGTCAGTTTAAGATAATCGGCGCCAATGCCTTTTTCATAATTTGCATATCCATGAAAAAATATATCAGCTACTTCATTTTTTTCACCACCCTGGAATACAGCTTTAACATTATTCTTAACATAAATTTCCTTGTTTTTTGCACCTATACCTCCAGGAGATGAGTCCAGCATGATATCGACTTTTCCTATCAGTTCTTCAAGGGTTCCTGATACGGGAATACCGGCATCTGTAAGAAGATGCTTTTTCCCTGGATCGGCTGTATACAGGTCATAGGGCATTCCCTTCTCAAAAAGAGCCTGTATAGACAGAGTAGGTGCAACATCTGCAACACCAATCAGTTCCATATCTTCCTGTAAAGCTACCCCGTCAGCCAGTCTCTGGCCTATAACTCCATAACCGGCAACTCCTACCTTAATCTTTGTCATAATATTCTCCTTATAATAATCTCTTCTATAATATTAACGCTCAGGAAAAGCTTCTTTAAACTGCTGAACAAGCCCTCTGGCTACCTTTCCCAGGGTAAGAGTATCAGACATCAATAGAAGAATCTGATAACCTCTTCCATATTTAGCTTCTGCATCTTCCCAGTTTCCAGCAACAGTTGATAGTATTTTGTCACTTAAAGCAACTTTCGCTTCAACTTCTCTTATTACCTTCTGAACATCCGGATGGGAAGGGTCACCAAAATGTCCCATACTGGTTGCAAGATCCATAGGACCAATAAAAATTCCATCCAGACCTTTAACTCTTAATATTTCATCCAGATTCGCTACTGCTTCCGGAGTCTCTACTGCAGTCATGAGAAAAATTTCATCATTGGCTTTTTTCATATATTCCAGGGAATTATTACCATAGTGGGGTGCCCTGGGGCTGCCAGCCACACCGCGAATTCCCTCAACAGGATAGCGAACTGCTCTAACTGCAGCTTCTGCCTCTTCAGCAGTATTCACATAGGGCACCAGAAGGCCAAATGTCCCTGCATCAAGGATTTTTTTTATCTGAACAAAGTCATTCCATGGAGCACGTACAAAGGGAATGGCGGGTTGTCCCTTTAATCCCTGAATTTGATGGATGAGAGTCATAATATCCCCTGGTCCATGCTCCAGATCAATCATTACTGCATCGAACCCGGATTCCCCCAGAATCTCGGCAGTAATGGAGCTCCCGGCCTGAGCCCAGGCTGCAGTAACTTTTTTTCCCTCTTTCATCAGACGCTTAACATAATTCTCGTTAGTTATTTCCACAGTCAATCTCCTTTATATTTTATTGTTCCATTAGGATAAGCGCTTCAACGGATAGTCCGCAAATTCATGAACCGCCTCATAGAAAGCCTTTAAATTTTCAGGGGGGATATCATATCCAATATTATGACAGGTGGAGATTATATACCCCCCTCCTTTTCCTAAATCGCATATTCTGCGGTTAACTTCTAATCGTATCTCTTCCGGGCTGGCATTGACCATAACATTCTGTACATCTAAAGCACCATGAAAGGAAATTCGATTTCCATAATTTTCATTAAGTGAAGCAGTGTCCTCCAATTCCTTTACCGAAGTCTGAACAGGATTCAGGATATCAACGCCCATATCAATCATTCCATTAATAATGGGCAGGACTGAGCCATCGGTATGAAACATCAGCTTGACATGGGGTGCAAGGCTTTTAATCTGTTTTATCAGTTCCCCCTCATAGGGTTTTAGAAACTCTTCCCACATATCAGGAGACATGAGCATGGAATTCTGACTCCCGAAATCATCGGTAAGATAAACAAGTTGAATATACTCACCTACTTCCTTCATATAATGTGTATACATCTCCTTATACAGATCGGTTACCTTTCGTAAAAGTGCATGAGAATAGTCAGGGTCCAGTGCAAAATCCATGTACAGCTGATCATATCCCCGCAGTTCCAGAGATGTTTGAAATATCCCGCCTTTTATCCCGTCAGCCCCGATAACATAATCAGTTTCTTCAGAAAGGCGTCTTGCTTCTTCCTTTAACCCGGAAAACATATCAGGATCGTGTGTATTTGGCCAGGGATAATCTTCCAGTACTTCTATGGGTTTATCTTTCAGGGGAGCGTCGTATACAGAGAAATAATCTCCGGAATCCTTGAAAAGAACACCAAAAAGATTTCTGTAATGAGACTCATCAATTTCTGTTATCTGTACCCAGTTCGGTATCAGCCATCTGAAATCTATTCCCCATGCTTCAAGCAAATCTTCATCCGAAACAACACATTGACTCATCCTGTCAAGGATTCGTCCGCCCCTTACAGGAAGATCCATTACTTCCCGTATTTTCCCATACCCAAATTTATGGATAGACCCAACCTGCTTCCCCTGGTCTACAAGAATCCGGCCGACTTCTTTATGGTCCATAGTATTTTTAAAAATATCTCTTCTATTCAAAATCAAACCCTTCCTGTACTAAATCGAGTATCATATTTACTTAAATATAACTGGTTCAATTCCAAGCATCTTACAGACTTCCACGAGCTCAGCTTCATAATTACCCGCAACTCCGGATATATGATTCGAGCCATATTCATCTACGAATGCCTGAAGATCGAAATCCACTTTGGCAAATAATGCCGGCAGTTGATGAGGTCCGCGAGCCTCAACAAATTCATTAATTACATCAACCCCCGGGGTAACAGCTTCACATGGGATTATAGCCATCCGGTACTTCCCATCCACCCGATATAAACGTGCCAGCTGCATGGGACCAGGGCTGGCAAAAAATCCGGATATTGCTCCACCACCAGGGCGAATTGACTGCTTTATACTAATCATATTAATATTATCTTCTGCTTTATCTTTCCTGCCTGCATACCAGGCACAGAGTGCCCCGCAGTTAACACAGTAGATCGTTTTCCGGGCATTATCTATATGGCTCACATCAGCAAAAAATGTCGGAGTTCCACCTGAAAGTATTTTAAGAATCTGCTGAGTCAGGGCTCCGTCTCCATCAGCCTCGCATGCCATGACTATACCCTCTTTATCTCCTTCCTCACCGTCATAATTATCCGGAAGAAAGGTTGCTGTCATACATTGAGGAACATAATGATTGGAGAGTTCAGGCATACATTTTATTGCGGTGAAATCCAAATCGAGTTCCCTGCAGATATCTTTTGTAGCAATATAGCAGGCCAACTGAAAGTTAAATTTCTTTTTAGTCAGTTTATCGTCGTTATACTGAACATCTTTGGCATTTTTTTCAATCCAGATTCGCATTTTATCAACACGTTCCTGATCTATCAGTTCAGCCCGACGTATAATCTCAATCTGATCGATATGTTCCACATCAATACCAAACTGTTTCCTCCACCCCATGGGATCAAATGTCGCAGTATCGATTCCGATAGATCTGCCTCCGAAGTGACCCATTACAGATCCGAAGAGAGCGTTTTTCACGGCTCCGGCCCTGATCAGAGGAAGCAGTTCCTTTTCATATACTA
>JAQIBN010000082.1 GCA_027859095.1 Spirochaetia bacterium
TATGAGAAAAAAGATCAAGAATAAATTAGGATTCCAACCCCATTATCTTGTCTACACGTCTCTGATGTCTGCCACCCTCAAAGTCAGCATCAATAAAAGCATCTATCATATCATTTACAGAATCCTGATATTCAATTCTACCACCAAATGCTATAAAATTTGCATTATTATGAACCTTTGACATTTCTGATCCAAAAATATTTTGTGGAAGGGCACAGCGTATTCCGTCTACTTTATTTGCAGACATACTAATTCCTATTCCAGTGCCACAACAAACTATTCCAAATTCATAATTGCCTGTTAAGAACTCTTTGCAGGTTTTTTCGGCCATATCCGGATAATCTACAGATTCAGCACTGTCGACTCCCATGTTCTTTACAGAAAAACCTCTTGTTTGAAGATGTTTTATAATATTAGCCTTTAACTCATAAGCGCCGTGATCTGCACCAATTACAACTTTTGCCATGTTGTCTCCCTAAATAAGTTTTGTTTGTTGTGATATTACCCAACTCCTTCGTAATGTTCAATATGCTTTATGTTGTTAGAACTATCCAGCACAATACAAACAGCATCCAGTCTGGCCAGACCGTCATAATGATTAAATGCTATATATAGTTCTGCAGTATTTCTCATTCGGCGTAGTTTCTTTTTAGTAAGCGAATCTTCGGGCATTCCGTTGTCGTCTTTGGACTTTGTTCTGACTTCTACAAAAACAAGATATTCATTTTGTCTGGCTAAAATATCAATATCAGAATGACCAATCATATAATTTGTTTTTAATATCTGGTAACCTGATTTTTCCAAAAAATCTACAGCAATATTTTCACCCTTTTTACCCAGCTCTATTTTTCTCCTGGAATTGTTAAACTGAAAATCATCACTCATTCGATAGCTCCAGGTCTGTATTGAAGTGCTTCTGCAATATGCTTCTCTTTAACCTGTTCTTGCTTTTCCAGATCTGCAATTGTTCTCGCAATTTTAATTATTTTCAGATAAGACCTTGCAGATAGTTGAAAAATTTTCGCTGCATCTATTAGCATTGTTTTAGAGTTTGAATCCAGAGGTACATATTTTCTAATAAGTCTGTTTTTCATTTCAGAATTTGTATGGATCAACTCCCCATCAAATCGCTGCTGTTGAGTTGCTCTGGCTATGGCAATTCTATTTCTTATTATAATGGAAGTTTCATTATTATTTGAATTATTAAACCCTTTTGCAAGTTTCTTTATATCCACAACCGGTACATCAACATGAAGATCTATCCTGTCTAAAATTGGTCCGGAAAGCTTTTTACTGTACCGGATAATTTCTCTTTTAGTACAGGTACACACTTTTGAGTCATCATTTAAATAACCGCAGGGGCAGGGGTTAGCTGCGGCTACAAGCATAAATTGTGATGGATAGGTAACTCTTTCAAGACTTCTTGATATGGTTAATTTACCATCTTCCATGGGTTGCCTCAATGCCTCAATTACAGAACGTGGAAATTCATTAAACTCATCCAGAAAAAGTACGCCTCTGTGAGCTAAACTAATCTCTCCAGGTTGAGGGTGAGTACCCCCTCCTACAAGGCCAGCTTGTGAAATGATATGATGAGGTGATCTGAAGGGGCGTGTTGTAATTAAGGATCCTCCAGGTGGTATATTACCAGCACTTGAATATATTTTTGTTACTTCCAATGATTCTTCATCATTTAAAAGTGGCAGAATACCGGGAAGTGCTCTTGCCAGCATTGTTTTCCCGGATCCAGGAGATCCTATCATAAGTAAATTATGACCTCCGGCAGCAGCAATTTCCATTGCTCTTTTTGCCTGTTCCTGTCCAAGTACTTCGGACATATCGAAATCAACTATCATTATGTTTCTTGATACAGGAACCTTGTAACTTGTTGGCAAAATTTCAAGTTCTGAATCAAAGTAGAGTATTAATTGATTAAGATTTTTTATAGGATAAACATTTATCCCTTTTACAACAGAGGCCTCATTGGCAGATCCTTCGGGAACAAAAATTGAGTCCATATTGTTTTCTTTTGCAAAAAGAGCAGCCAGTAAAGCTCCCTTTGTGTGCCTGAGAGAACCATCAAGGGAAAGTTCACCAAAGAATATGGAGTTTTTAGGTATAGAAAATCCATTTATATCAGAGAGTATTCCTACAGCAATGGGAAGGTCATAAAACGCTCCGTATTTAGGAACATCTCCTGGAGCAAGATTTACTGTAATTCTACGAAGGGGGAATTTTAATTTTGTGTTTATTAATGCAGTTCTTACTCTCTCCCTGCTTTCTGCTACAGCCTTATTAGGAAGTCCAACAATTTCAAAAGTTGGAAGCCCTTTGTCTGCAATATTCACCTCTACGTCGATTCTTATAGTTGTTAATCCCGAGAAAGAGACTGATGTTACCTTATAAAGCATTTTTACCGACCTTTATCAAATAATATTTCCCTTCGTTCAAGGAGAGAGATTTTTTTAGAGAGAGTAATGTAAGTTCTGCTCCAATTTCCGATATCTTTTTCCCGGCCAATCTGGCAATATCATCAATTCCCAGGGGTTCATCTTCCAGATATTGTAAAATTTTTACCTGGGTTTTATTTAAGCCATACGATTCTTTTTTCGAAAAAAGTTCATCTTGTTCAGCTCTCCCGTATTCAGATAGTATATCTTGTGTATTTGTTACAATTTTTGCGCCATGCTTAATTAATAAATTTGTCCCCATAGATACTGAGCTTAAGAGGGATCCGGGCACTGCATAAATAGTTTTATTATATTTTTTTGCAATTTTTGCTGTAATTAGAGCTCCACTTTTTACTCCTGCTTCTACTACAAGTAGTATTGGTGATAACCCTGCTATAATTCTGTTACGCCTGGGGTAGGTCCAAAGGGCTGGAGGTGTATCTCCAGGATACTCTGATACTATAAGGCCATTATTTTTTATTATGCTTTCATATAAATTAGCCTGATATTCCGGATGGATTGTATCTATTCCACAGGGCATAACTGCAATTGTTATTCCTCCGGTTTCAACTGCAGCGGTATGGGCTCTGGCATCTACCCCATACATGAAACCTGAAACAATTGTTATTCCTGCACTTGCAAGAGCAGAAACTATATTATCAGTAATATTTCCGCCATAGACAGTCATTTTCCTGGAACCTACAACACTTAGAGTTTCTTTAAAAATATCTGTATTCCATTTTTTTTTGAAATATAATTTTGGCGGTGGATCTTTAATCATTTTTAATAGATATGGATATTCATTGCTGTTGATATCAACATAGTTCATTGATTTCCCCTTTACATATCCAGTATGGGGAATTTTGTAATTTTGCTTCAGGAGGTTTGTATAATAATTATTTTATAAATATTTTATGTGGTGAACAGGACTTTACAAAACCAATTTACGAATTTCTGACACCATATAAAAGGATCCTGTAACCAATACAGGGAATTTACTTCCAGCTAGTTCAAGAGCTTTGTTATACGCTTCAGCAGGATCGAGGATTAGCTCCACTGTGTCACTATATATTTTGAATATTTTATATACTTCCATAGGATAGCTTTCCTTAAATGTTCCGGGAGTAGAAATTATTATATTATCAAAATGAGGTGCAAGAAGTTTAGCCATATCGGTCGGATTTTTATCAGCTACAGATCCAAATATAAGTGTTCCTTTCCTTTTGAAAATACTATTCCATGATTCCAAAAGCCGATTGATAGATACAGGAGTGTGGGCTCCGTCAAAGACTAAGTTTATTCCATGCTTTGATATAATTTCGAATCGTCCAGGAAGTTTAGCCTTATTAATCCCCTCTATTAAAAGATTTTTTACACTAATATCTGGTTGTAATAATTCCAGTAGTACAAGCCAGGCCAGAAGCGCATTTTCTGCTTGAACAGCACCGATTGTAGTTAGATTAAAATGATTTTTTTCATTAGTAGCCATTATAAATGAAACTTCTGTACCAATTTCAGAAACTGATATCTCAATATTCTCTATTCGCTCATTAAGAGTTATCAGAGAAGCTTTCATAGTTTGTGCTTTTTCTTTAATAACAGTAGAAGGGCTTTCTAACTGTTTCCCTGAAAAAACAGGTGTTTTAAACTTTATAATGCCAGCTTTTTCAGAGGCTATTTTTTCTATAGTATCTCCAAGAATATCCGCATGTTCCATTTCAATATGGGTAATAACAGATGCTTCTGGCATAATAACATTTGTGGCATCCAGGCGCCCACCAATGCCAGTTTCAATTACGGCCCAGGTACATCCTGCTTTCTTAAAAATTAAAAATGCCATTAAAGTAAGAAGTTCAAAGGTTGTTGGTTCTTCACTTCCTGTTTTCTCTTCCAGAATAAAGGATTTTATTCCTTCAGCTATTTCAATAGCAGTTTCAATGTAGAGTGAATCATTAAAAAAATGTCCTCCTAAAGAAATTCTTTCTCTATAATCGCTAATATGAGGAGAAGAATATAAACCTGTTTTTTCCCCGGTAGTATTCAAAGCTGAAGCTATAAACATTGCTGTAGATCCTTTTCCCTTTGAACCTGCAAGATGAATAGTTTTAAATGCTTTATCAGGGTTTCCAAAATGATCCATAAGTTTTTTCATTCTATCCAGACGGTAATCTCTTATGGTTTGTTTTTTTGATTTTTCAAAATTTATAAATGAACCTATAAAATCAAAAGCATCCTCTGTTGTAAGGAAATCTTTACTCAATTTAATTTTTCCCCCGTAATTTAAGAGCATTCCCATGAGTTTCAAATCCTTCATAATCTGCAAGTGTAATTACATGATCTTTAAAGTTTTCGTAACCATTTTTATCAACATAAACTACTGAGGAGTATTTAATAAAATCTCTTACAGAGACAGCTGAATAAGTTTTTGCATTTCCACCTGTAGGTAATACTGCGTTTACACCTGTTACATAGTTTGCAGCAGAAAATGGTATGTTTTCTCCCAGAAGAATTTCCCCTGCATTTTTTATTAATGAAAGGGTTGAGAAGGGTTCTTTTGTTTTTAACTGCAAGTGTTCAGGAGCAAATGCATTAACAAGATCTGCACCTTTTTCAATACTTGAAACAAGAAATATTGCACCATAGCCCTTAAAAACATCAGAAACAAATGTTTTTCGAGGTTCGGAGAGGTTAGAAATTAATTTTTCGATATAATTTGCCGTAGTTTCTGCCGTTTTCTTAGAATTTGTTACAAGTATGGCTGAAGAATCTGATCCATGTTCCGCCTCTACAAGAAGATCCAAAGCTAAGTTCCAGGGATCAGCATTCCCATCTGCAAGAATAATTGATTCACTTGGGCCAGCCGGCAGACCCACATCCACAGTACCATACAGTAAACGTTTTGCAGCAGTAACGTACATAGAGCCTGGCCCTGTTATTTTATGTACGGCTTTTATACTTTCTGTCCCGTAAGCAAGTGCTGCTATACCATGAGCTCCTCCTACACGGTAAACTTCATCAATGCCACAGAGTTTAGCAGCATATAAACAGCCTGGATCAACCTCTCCATTTTCTCCGGGAGGGGTTATAACACAGACCCTTTCAACTCCGGCAACTGCTGCCGGTATGGCAAGCATATAGAGCATAGACGGGAAACTCCCTCGTCCTCTGGGTACATATAGACCAGCAGATTCTATGGGTATTGCCTTTTCTCCTGCGAAAAGACCTGGTCTGAGCTCATCAAAGTTCATGGAAGAAGGTTTTTGGGTTTCGTGAAATTTTTTAATATTTGTTACAGCATATCTTAGTGCCTTTTGAACTTTTTTTGGAAGAATTTTTTCAGCGGATTCGAATTCCTCTTCTGATACCTTTATGGTTTTACTTGTTAAATCTATTCCGTCAAATTGCAGAGTATAATCCAGAAGGGCTTTATCACCTTTATCTTTTACTGTTTTTATAATTTCTAATACAGATTCCATCACCTCTGAAATATCTGACTCTGAGCGTTTCATAAAAAAGTCTTTTTTCTTCTGTGTCAGGTCATCCCATACTAAAATTTCCGGTTTCATAACTATCCTCTTTTATTATTCTTCAAAAAAATACTCTATAATAGTCTTTCTATCTGGTCAATGTTGTTTGGTGACTGATAAAATGTAAGAGAACAGCCAGGAGAGTGTAAAGGTGAAAATTGAAGGTTATCAATTGGAAAAAACAGATACAGATTGCCCTTATCTTGAGAACCGTATATTTACCAGTAATAATCTTATTGTCAATTCTTTTGATGATGAGGGGCTTGAGACTTTTTTGGGGAATGGTTTCAGGCATTTTGGAGAATATTTTTTTAGACCAGAATGCAATTTATGCAATGAGTGTCAACCTATAAGAGTTCCTGTAAAAAAATTTAACTTTTCCCGGTCTGGAAAAAGAGTATTGAAGAAAAATGCTCATTTCACTGTTAAATTATTAGATAAACCTGATGCAGATATAAGATATTTTAACCTTTATAAAGAGCATAAAAGAAGATTTGCGGAAAGGGAAGTAGAGTCCTATGAAAATTGGGTTAGTTCATTTTTTTCTAAATTTAATACCAGTTATTTAATGGAAATAATTGATGGTGATATTCTTGTAGGAGTAACACATCTTGATGTTACAAAAAATATTATTTCTGCTGTATATTGTTACTGGAATGAAGCCTATGCTTCTTTTAGCCCTGGTAAATTTTCAATTCTTAAGGGAATAAGGTATGCACAGGAATTAGGTAAAGAGTATTATTATCTGGGGTATTTTATTAAGGAGAATTTACATATGTCCTATAAGGTTAACTATAAGCCTAATGAGATACTGAAAGATGGGGTTTGGGGTTATAATTAACAGTAAACAGTTATCATTACTAAAACCAGGTAATAAGTTTAGGCTAAGGATATGATCCTTCAACAAGGGTTCATTGCCGAGAAGTGAGCTTGCGAACGACCAGGCCTGTTCTTTAATGGACTGCAACTACAATCGGTGGTGCTAATTTGATTAGTGAAGCAAATAATATCAAGTACTATTGGGATGGTATTAAGCATACCTGTAACATTGTTTTTTATTATTGTACTTGTCATACTACAGAGTAGGTAATAATCTTAAACAGAAATTATATTGTGCTTCTCAAGAAAATTTTTCTCTTGTTCCAGAATCTGCAAAATCCTTTTAGCAGAACCGTTGGGTTTATTCCTTCCCGTTTCCCATGCTTCAACAGTTTTTATAGATACCCCTAATGCCGCAGCAAAAATTGTTTGAGATAGATTTAATTGATTCCGGATATCTTTTACTTTTTTACCATCAAAGTCAGGTAGTGGTGCGATCGATACCTTGCGTCTTTTTGCAGAGGGCAAACTACCTTTTGTATATTCCAGACCTTGATTAAGTCCAGATATAATACTGTCAAAAGCAGGATTGTTCTTTTTTCTCATAAATTGTTCCCTCTTAAAATATTCTTTATATCAGTAATGATAACCTTAACAGCTTTCTTCTCTTCCTGAGAAAGACTGACTTTGACACTTTTAGGAAAACAGGTAATAAGATAGATTTTTTCATAAAAAGGAAAATCTACATATAGTATACGAATTCCTCCGCTTTTCCCTTTTCCTGGTAAATTCCAGCGGAATTTCCTTAAACCACCTGTACCCTGTATCATACTGCCTACTTCCGGATATTCACAAAGGAAAGCTTCAAATTCTCTTTGTTGTAAATCTTTCAGACCACACTTATCCCATTGCTTGTCAAACTCAGGCATATAAATAAACTCTCGTGTCATACTTAAATATAATCCCTATATAATAGGGTGTCAAGAGAAGGCTATTTTATATTACACTCTTCAAACAGACTCCCAACAAACTACCCAATGTCATATAATTCTTGCGCTTTACACGCAATCCGGTTATATTATAATAAACCTAAAACAGGAGAAAATAATGTATAAAAACAGAGAGCCATGGAAAGATCTTGAAGTATATAAAGGAAAATATTTTTCGGGTGAATGGCCGACACTACCTGAATTATTTAATATAACAACAGATCGTTTTCCCGAAAGAAGGTGTTTTTCCACTTATGAGCCTGATTTGTTTTTTACTTATAAGGAAGCTCACACTAAAATACTAGCTGTCTCCAATTATTTGAAAAAAATTGGAGTTAAAAAGGGTGATAAAGTAGCTGTTTCCGGTAAAAATTCACCTGAATGGAGCATTGCTTATCTATCAATTATGTTTGCTGGTGCAACAGTAGTTCCTCTTGATTATCAGCTGCATTCAGAAGAAATTGCAGCATTGTTAGATTTTTCCGGTGTTTCAATTCTCTTTCTGGATGAAGAAAAATTTGATGAAATAGGGAGATTGAAAAGTAATATTAATCTTATATCGCTGGCTCCGGATAAAAAAAATTATATTCTAAATTTAGAAGATTCTGGTGAAATCCCCGGAGATTTGCCGAATGAAAACGATCTGGCAGCTATTCTTTTTACTTCCGGAACCACAGGTAATCAAAAAGGGGTTATGTTAACCCAGAGTAATTTTGTAAGTGACTGTTTTTTGTCCCAGGGCCACATGGCCTTGTCTGAAAATGATGTATTTTATGCTCTTCTTCCACTTCATCATTCCTATTCTATGTTAGCAGTTTTTATTGAAGCAATATCTGTAGGTGCAGAAATAGTATTTGCAAAAAAACTTGTTGTTACTCAAATACTAAAGGATCTTAAAATTGGAAATGTGACAATGTTTCTTGCTATTCCAATGTTGTTTAATAAAATGCTCAAAGCTTTAATGAATGGAATTAAAGAAAAGGGTATAGTAATTTATGGAATAATTAAATTTTTAATGTTTATAAGTGGAATAATCAAAAAAACAACCGGCAAAAATCCTGGTAAGAAAATGTTTAAAGGTTTACTTGCGAAGTTGTCTTTAGATACAAACCGTATTTGTATTTGTGGTGGCGGCCCTCTTCCCTCTTCCACGTTTAAAATGTTTAATCAACTTGGAATAGATTTTGTTCAGGGCTATGGTCTGACTGAAACCTCTCCTATTATTGCCCTTAATCCTGTTGAACATTACAAAGAAGATTCTGTAGGTGCCTTAACTCCTCATACAGAGATGAAAATTCAGGATCCTGATGAAACAGGTTCCGGTGAAATACTTGTAAAAGGCCCTATGGTTATGCAGGGTTATTATAAAAACAAAGATGCCACAGATGAGATATTTACTGAAGATGGATGGCTGAAAACCGGCGATGTTGGTTACCTGGATGATGAAAATTTCTTATACCTTACAGGTAGAAAAAAATCTTTAATTGTGACCGAAGGCGGAAAGAATGTCTTTCCCGAAGAGATAGAAGATCATTTTCAGCTGTTTGATGAGATTGAACAGGTATTGGTAAGGGGATATGTTCTTGATGGTAAAATGAAAACTGAAGGAATAGAGGCTTTGTTCTTTCCAAATGAAGAGTTTCAAAAGAAACAGTTTGAAAAGGCTGGTCTTGAATATAACAAAAAAAATATTAAGATTGAATTTGATAAAGTAATAGAACAGGTAAACAGAGAACTTCTGCCTTATAAAAGAATATCAAGACTGAGAGTTCTTGATGAAGCCATGGAGATGACAACAACCAAGAAAATTAAAAGATTTAAGGTTTCAGCCGATTAGTAATTATGCTTAAAAGAAATTTTATATTGATGATTTTTTTATTTATAGGTTTATATCTTTATTCATGGGAAGCTGGGTTATTTTCTTCAAGTTTTGTAAATGTTCCTGAAGGATGGTATGTACTTGAAAATAGAGAAGATAAAGTAACCTTTGCTGATCCTGCAGATTCAGCATATTTCCAAATTAAACGATACCCTGGGGATAGTTTTCGTTCTGTTTTGGACTTATACAAGTATGTCTCCAGAGAACTTGGTTCTACTGGAGAAGGGGAGTTATTTCTATTTGATTCAAAAGAGAGTTATTTTTCAAGTATATCTTTTGAATCGTCCGGCTTTTCTTATATGGGGTATCTGGTTTGTATAGAAGGTGAATCTGAAGATATTGTTCTTTTATCATTTAGTGATAGTGATAATTATAATATTTATCATGATTTTATAATTTCTGCCATTGATTCGTATTCTATGAATGAATCTGGATTAAAAAACCCCGGTCCCGTCAGTCAGTATTATTATCCCTGGCCTGGAAGAGATAAAACAATTAACTATCTAACTATGAATGGTCAAAAAATACCTGTTTCATTTGATATAAATGAAATTGATACTGCAAAAGTTCTAATAGAGAGGGAAGCAAGAATACTTGTTCAATATACCAATTCTAATTTATCTGATTTAGCATGGGCAAGATATTACAAACTTATTTATAGAGATAATATTAACCGTCTTCGTAGAGTAGCACGAATAGCTGCCAGTGAAATAGCTGACGATTTTGAGAGTTTAAGCCCACTGGAAAAGAGTTCAAAGCTGCTACAATGGATCCAGGGGTTTGAGTATCTAAGAACAGGTACATTATCTGACTTCATGGGGCCAATAGATACTGTTTTTGAGGCTGCAGGAGATTGTGACTCAAGATCACTCTTGTATGTTATGCTACTTGAATATAATGGCATAGATAGTATATTAATGGTGTCATCAGAATATAGCCATAGCCTTACAGGTGTAGCAGTTGAAGGTAAGGGGGCACATTATTATTACGAGGGATCAGAGTATCTAATAGCAGAGACAACTGATAATGTTTCTATAGGACTCATAGACCAGGATATGGCTGATCCTTCTAAATGGATGGGGATAAAATTTTAATGAAAAAAATAAGTAGCAGACAGAGAAATATACTTAGAAAAGAGGCTCACACCTTAAAACCAGTTGTTATGATTGGGAAAAATGGTGTGACTCCTGAACTTATTGCAGCAGTAGATGCTGCTCTTACTGATCATGAACTTATAAAAATTAAGTTTCAGGATTTCAAAGAAGACAGAAGAGCCTTAACAGGATCATTGTCAGATTCCGTTAAAGCCATTGTTATTTCGGTAATTGGAAATATAGCAATTCTTTACAGGGAACTGGAAGAGTAGGGACAGGTCGCGACCTAAGGTTGCATAGGCGAGCAGGAAGCTTGCTTCCGACCAGCCTGTCCCTACTGTTCCTTGTATTTTAATACATCTTCACTTACATAATCCAACTGTATTCCTGCCTGTTTGAACATTTCTTCGGATTCATCTGCTGAATGATATCTGTTTTCACACACTACTCTGACTATGCCACAGTTAATAATTAACATAGCACATGTTCTGCAAGGGGTCATTCTACAGTATAAAGTTGCTTTATCAATAGACATTCCTCTTTTCGCTGCCTGACATATTGCATTTTGTTCTGCATGAACTGTACGAACGCAATGCTGTGTGACATGACCATCTTCATGTATGGTTTTTTTCATTTGATGCCCTATTTCATCACAATGAGGGAGTTCCTGAGGCGAGCCTACATAGCCAGTAACAAGAAGCTGCTTATCTCTGGCAATGACACATCCACTTCTTCCTCTGTCACATGTGGCTCTCTTTGAAATTGCATCTGCAACTTCCATAAAATAATCATCCCAGGAGGGGCGTTTATAACTACTGTCATTATCCATTTAAGAACTCCTTGTCTTTTTTTTAGTATATCAGGAGATAATGGAAATTAAAAACTAAAAATGAAAAATAAATATATTTGTAAAAAATCTTCATATTTGACAATAATCTTAATATAGTGCAATCTTGCTCTATGGATAAATTTACAATTTCACCAGTACCTGAACTTATTTTTGGTAGGGGTACAATTAAAGAATTACCTCCTATTATTGCTAAAATGGGTTTTTTAAATATTGCAGTTATAACAGGTGGAAAATCATTTGTAAATTCGATTTATTGGCAGTTCCTCTCTGATTCCTTTTCTGCAAATGGCCTTAAAGTATACCATTTTATATCTATAGGAGAGACAACTCCGGAAACAGTAGATGGAATTGTACAGAATCTCCTTGAAAGAAATATTGATGTTGTATTAGCAATTGGTGGCGGGACTGTCATGGACACAGGAAAAGCTGTATCTGCAATGCTATGTATGTCTGGTTCTATTATTGATTATCTTGAGGGTGTTGGTACAAAAGAACCCACAGGAAAACGAAAACCTTTAATATGTGTACCTACCACTTCAGGGACAGGTTCTGAAGCCACAAAAAATGCTGTAATAACTAAAATTGGAAATAATGGTTTTAAAAAATCACTACGCCATAAGGCTTATATCCCTGATACGGTTATTATTGATCCGGATTTAATAATGAGTTGTCCAATTCCTCTTACCATTGCTTCAGGTATGGACGCTGTAACTCAATTACTGGAATCATATGTTTCTATTAAATCTAATCCATTTACAGATCAACTTGCTTTAAATGGTCTTAAACTGGCAGGAAGTAGTTTGTCCCGGCTTGTTAATAATCCTGAAGACATGGATGCCAGAGTAAAAATGGCTTATGCAGCATATTTATCTGGAATAACTCTTGCAAATGCTGGTCTTGGGGTTGTACATGGAGCAGCTTCAGTTTTGGGCTCAATGAGATCTATTCCTCACGGTGTTGTATGCGGAACATTACTTGGATCAGCTACGGAAATGATAATCGCAAAATTGAACAAACATAAAAATCCACTTAATGACGCAAGTCTTATCAAATATTCAGAAGCAGGTATTGCGTTAACTGGAAGTAATAATCTAATTGAGACTCTTAATAATTGGGTAAATGACTATAAAGTTTCAAGATTATCAGAATATGGTTTCACAGAAATGGAACTTGTTTCTGCATCAAAATTAACAGGATTAAAAAATACACCTTTCCAGCTAGATAAAAAAGATATTTTTTCTATATTATTTTCAAGGTTGTGAAAACTTAGAAAACTACTATATATAAATATATTGATTTTTTATGTTAGTTAAGTTAACATACTATTCACATTGCGTTTATAAGATTAAAGAGAAATGGTGGAGAAGCTGATTGCAACATAAAAATCATTTAATACACTATTTATTAGCTTTGCTTACAATAATTCTGATTCCGGTCATGCAATCCTGCAGTCTAAAACAAGTTCTCAATATAGATAGTAGAGGATCAGGAAATGTGAATTTTGAACTGACTCTTGCACCATTCTTTGTCGAAGTCACAGAGCAGTTATCAGCGCTTTTTCCCGAAGAAGGGGAAATCCCTGAAGAAGGGCAAAAACTATTTGATCTTGAAAAAATTAACGAAGACTTTTCTAAAGGAACAGGTACCATCTTAGAGAATTTGGAATCACCTTCGAATAATATTCTAAAGGGAAACTTGATTTTCGATAATATATCAACTGCATTAAATGGAGCCGGCACAAATAATATTTTAGATATTTTTAGTTTTACGACTGTAAATAATATACATACTTTATCTGTTGTCTTTAATTATAAAACTGTAGAGAAATTTTTGACAGCAAATCCTTCATTTAATTCACCTTTAATGGAGAACTTTGGTCCTCTTGCAAATAGAGGACTTAGTGATGAAGATTTTCTTGAAATGATGCAATTTGCTCTTGGTGACGAGAGCCGTTTAGGAATTAAGGGATCATTTTTATTTATGGATGTTAATGTTAAAGGTAAAATAGTTGATCAAATTGGTGGAATTGTAGTTGATCAGGATACTGTCAGATTCCAGATACCACTGTTAAGAATTCTTTTATTGGATGAACCTGAATCTTTCTCTGTACGTTTTAGTGACTAAAAAGGTATATTTTTTTGATTAAGTAGAAATTGATTTTGGAGGGGATATGAGCATCGAAATAAGAGAAGTACTTTCCAGGAAGGATTTAAAAAAATTCGTTAAATTCCCCTTCGACCTTTATAAAGATAATCAATATTGGGCTCCTCCATTTATTGCCGATGAAATTAAAACCCTCAGTTACGATATAAATCCTGCGTTTGAATATTGTAATGCAAAATATTGGTTAGCTTACAAAAATGGGAAAATAGTTGGAAGGATTGCAGCAATAATTAATAAAAAATTAATTGAGAAATGGAACGTAAAAAAAGCAAGATTCGGATGGATCGATTTTATTGATGATAAGGAAGTATCCAGGGTTCTTCTGGAAAAAGCAGAAGACTGGGCGAGAGAAAATGATTTAGATGCAATTGAAGGCCCTATGGGTTTTACCGATTTGGATGAAGAAGGAATGCTTATTGAAGGATTTGAAGAGCAGGGTACCTACCCTATGATCTATAATCACTCTTATTATCCTGAACATTTGAATGAGTTGGGTTATCAAAAAGAAGTAGATTGGCTCGAATTTGAAATAAAAGTACCTGATGAGATTCCTGAGAAAATAGTCAGGGTGAACAATCTAATTCTTAAGCGATCCAAATTAAAATTACTTGAAGCAAAAAAAGCTAAAGAATATATGCCATATATACCTGGCTTTTGGAAGATTATTGAAGAAGCTTATGCTGAACTTTTTGGAGCAATTCCTTTTACAGATAAGCAGAAGAAATTTTATACTGATCAATATTTTGGATTTTTACTCCCTGAATATTCAAAATTTATTATTAATGAAAAAGACGAAGTTGTTGCTGTCGGCCTTTCATTTCCTTCTTTTACCAAAGCACTTAGAAGATCAAAAGGCAGACTTTATCCTTTTGGTGTGTTTCATATGCTTTATGCTATTAAAAAACCAACAATTCTTGATTTTTATCTAATTGGGGTAAAAAAAGAATATATTGGTAATGGTGTTATCTCAATTATGATGAATGAAATAAACAAGAATGCCATAAAAAATGGGATTAAGTTTTGTGAGACATCTGGTGAATTGGAAGATAATAAGGCTGTGCAGGATCTGTGGAGACACTATGAACACAGGCAGCATAAAAGAAGGAGATGTTTTATAAAAGCATTATAAAATATGAAAAATTTTGCAAATAAACTGGTATATATTACCGGCGGCTCCAGTGGAATAGGTCTGGCTGCTGCCAGAGAGTTTCTTAAAGATGGAGCTTCTGTCCTTCTTATTTCCAGAAGTAAAGATAAATTGATTGATGCAGCTGAAATATTGTCTATGAATATAGGTTCTGAAACAAAAGGAAGAATTAATCTTTGTCCACTGGATATAACAGAATATGATAAAGTTCAGAATGTTATAGCTGAACAGCTCATAAATATTGGGGTTCCTGATATAGTTTTTAATTGTGCAGGTATGGCACATCCTGATTATTTTGAAAAAATTTCCTATCATGAGTATGAGAAGACGATCTCAACAAATTTAACTGGAACCTGGAATATATTAAGCGCATTGGTACCTTTCATGAAGATGGACAGCCATATTATAAATACGTCATCTATTGGAGGTTTTGTGGGGGTATTTGGATTTACTGCTTACAGTGCCTCTAAATTTGCTGTAATGGGCCTGTCAGAAGCCCTTAGGGGTGAAATGAGGTCGAAAAGGATACATGTTTCTGTCCTTTGTCCTCCAGATACAGATACTCCGGGAATGGTCGTGGAAAACAAGACAAAGCCTAAAGAGACTCATGCAATCTCAGGGAATGTAAGACTTATGAGTTCAGAAGAAGTTGCAAAAGCGCTTATTAAGGGAATCCAACGAAGAAAGTTTATAATTATTCCAGGTGCAATGGGAAAATTTACTTTTCTTATGAAAAGATTATTTCCTTCTCTTGTATTTGCAATAATGGATAATGATGTCAAGAAGATAAATAGCACCAGGGAGAAGTAGTCAATATGAGTAGTAATTCAAAAATATTTGATAAATGTTACGCATTTAAGGAAGCTCAGCAAGCCCGAGAAGCAGGAATATATCCATTTTTTAAACCAATAGGAAAGAATGCTGGGACAAAGGTTATTATTGAGGGTCGTGAGTTACTAATGGCTGGATCCAATAATTATCTTGGTTTGGCAGGTGATCCAAGAATGATAGAAGCTAGTGTAAATACTTTGAAAGAATATGGTACAAGTTGTTCCGGTTCAAGATTTATGAATGGCACACTAGCTTTACATGAAGAGTTGGAAGGGAATTTGGCAGATTTTGTTGGTAAAGAAGAAGCCCTTTGTTTTACTACAGGTCATCAGACAAATATGGGTGCTATTTCTACTCTTGTTGGACGTGGTGACCATGTTATTACAGATAAATATAATCATGCATCTATAATGGATGGTATATTTCTAACTGTAGGTATGAATAAAGCAGTAAATGTACATAGGTATCGGCACAATAATTATGAAGAGCTTGAGAGAATACTAAAATCCATACCAGAAGATGCTTCAAAATTAATAGTAACAGATGGTGTTTTCAGTATGGAAGGATCTATTGTTGACCTTCCAAAGATCAGATCCCTGGCGGATAAGTATCAGGCAGCAATATATCTTGATGAAGCTCATGCTATTGGTGTACTAGGAGAAACAGGAAGAGGAACTGCTGAATACTATAATAATTCTGCAATTGCAGATGTAATGATGTGTACATTTTCAAAATCTTTTGGTTCTATCGGTGGGTTTGTAGCCGGTGATTCTAAAATTATTGACTATATCAAACATTTTGCACGACCCCTGATGTTCAGTGCCAGTATGCCTCCGGCCAATATAGTTGCAGCATCAACTGCATTGGAGATTATCAAGAAGGAACCCGAACGTGTTCATCGTCTACAGGAGATTGGAAAAAAAATGGCAAAGGGCTTCGCGGATATGGGATTTGATACCGGAACGACCAAGACTCCTATTGTTCCTCTTGTAATTGGTAATAATGAGAAAGCCTTTATTTTCTGGAAAACTCTTTTCGAGAGAGGTGTCTATGTTAATCCTGTAATTACTCCCGCAGTACCACCCAACCGTGCAATGATAAGAACCAGTTTTATGTCTACACACACAGATACAGAACTTAATACTATTCTTGAAATAATTGGTGATACAGGAAGGGAGATAGGATTAATATAACCCGTCTCTTTTATAGACAACTTCATAATCTATTGATAGTTTTTTGAGTTGTTCCATTATCTTATTTTCAAGTCTAAGATTATCACATGAACTGCCAATGTTCATTTCAAGTTTTCCTTTGTAACTGAATAAAGCTGTATTTCTCCCCGGAACCGGGGAGTTGCATGGAATTATATCAAAGCTTACTATGGCCTCTTCCATTTGTGGTGGCAGTTTAATATCTCCCATATTTGTTAATACTCCAGAATACTGGCTTCTTGCAAATAGATGGTAGAATACTCTGAATAGTAATTGTTTTACTGCCCTAGGCAATATTCTAAAAAGTAAATTACTCTCAGCTCTTAAATTTCTTGATATCTGATTTTTAATTGATTCTGAGTGTCTTTCATGTCTAATATCCATGGAAATATTTTCTATGAGTTCTTGAAATGAATATGCGCCATTCGTAATATTGAATGACGGTGAATATAAATATGAGAAATTTCTTAGACTTCTTGTAGGGTAATCTTTTCTCAGGTTTACTGGTATTTGTAATCTTATAGGTAGTTTTGATTTTTCCTTTCCATCTGCGATATCTTCAAGAAACATATCTTGTAAGACAAAAGCATAAATAGCAGCCATATATACATTCAGGGTTGCATTTCCCTTTCTTGCTTTTTTGCGCACTTCATCAAGATTCATGATGATTCTTGTACTGTAATATTTATCAACAGATATCATCTCTGCTTTCGGGATATAGGCTGGTGGATTCATTTTTAGAGCAGGACCCTTTTTGGGGAATATATTACGAAATGCACATTCCCATTCTTCATCTGTTGTATCATCTCCAGGTTTTTTGATCAGTACAGATTCCCCAATATCATAATTAGAAATACGTAAGTATTCTGCTGTAAGAGATAATAAAAAACTGAGTGTTCCATAGCCATCTGATAGAATATGTGATAGCTCAAGAGCTATACTATTGTCATGGACTTTGATCCTAAATGGAAACTTGTTTTCATTAAAATTTATATATCTGTTAGTCCATTTTGTATCATTTTCTATAATTGGAAGATCTTCAGTTCTTTCAAATATGTAGTTAAAGAATTGTTTTTTTAAATATACCTGAAAAAATGGGAAGACTTTGATTATCCTTTTAAGCGCTTCATTTAATTGGTTTTTATCTATTGGCTGCTTTAAAGAAAGAGCTATTCTGGACATAGTTGTCTCTTTCTTCGAATTAATTGATACAAAAATCTGTGCAGCATTGTCTACTGGAATCAATCTGGGTACTATTGCGCTCATATTTTCATCTTAGGAGTAGATTTTAATAGTGGGGGCAATATAATTAATGTAGCTAAACAAGCTGTACTTAAAGTAAAAACAATTAATAATCCAAAATATCTTATAGGTTGGAATTGTGCAAAACTAAGGAAAAGTAGTCCTGCTACTATAGAAAGAGTAGTTATAGCTATTGGGCGTCCTGCATGTTTTAATGTTTCTAATATTGCATTTCTATTATTTGTAGGATTTTTTATAGACTGCTTTTGATATTGTAGTAGAAAATGAATAGAGTCATCTACACCAACTCCGATTGAAATACATGAAACCATAATTGTAGTCATATCTAAAGGTATTCGGAAAATTGCCATTAAAATAAGACTTGTAAATATTCCTGTAAGTAATGGTATTAGTGCTAAAAGGCCTTTTGCAATTGATTTAAAAGATATTGAGGCGATTATACCAATAAAAAATAGTGCTGCTAAAGTTGAGACAAGAAAGTCTCTTCTCATCTGCTTAGAAAGCTGAAGAAAATTCAGGCTCATTCCATTAATTCTCCATACAATATTACTCTCTACATTATTACTTAATATTTCTTCCAGATCCTGAACCAGCTTTACTGTGTCCTCTTCATCAATGGGTAGGTTTTTTTCTCTATTAAAAGTCCTAATAGAAATACTTATATTAGAATAATCTTTATTTGCAATAGTTTCATCTTTGATGACAGTTCCAAATATTCTTGAAACAAGGAGGTTAAGACCTCTTGATTGAAAATTGCCTTCTTTTCCTGTCATAACAGTACCAGCAAAATTTAAATACCTGGGAAATGAAAATATATAACTAATATTGGGTAATTCAATGAGCTTTTGTTCCAGTTCATACATACTGGACAGTACTTCAGGCTTAAGGAAATAACCCTCTTCAGGACCTTTTAATTCTATCTTTAGTTCTTCAAACCCACCAATTTTTTCTAAAAATATTTTATGATCAATTATCAAATTTGATGATTTGGGAAAGTACTTACTTGGGCTTGTATTAAATGAAACTCGCGGCATTAGAATAATAAAAGTGGCTAATATTAAAATAATTAAAATAATCGCCTGAATCTTCCAGTTTACAATTCGTGCACCAAAATGATTCAGAAACTTGGATAATGGATCCTTATCCAGAATCCTTAACTTTTTTTTCTCTGGAGCTGGTTGTAAAGTAAGGAAAGCTGGTAAGAGAGTTATTGAAAGGATAGCTGTGAAAAATATACCAAGGGAAGTTATCATTGCAAATTCCCTTGTTTGCCTGATTGTTGCCAGCATCAGGCTCATTAATCCTATGAGTGTAGTAAAGGAAGCTAATATTACTGTTCCGCTAATACCTGTAACAGATTTTGCAATAATATCAACTTTAGGTTCATTACTATATTTTGAAAGGTTATAGTAAGCATTCATAACATGAATACTATAGGAGCTGCCAAGGGTAAGTACGAGGGGTGGTGATATTATGCTGACCATTGATAACTTAAAACCTGCCAGGACCATAATACCCAGAGAGAATATTGTACCACTTATGACAATGGTAATTGGAAGAAAAACTGCACGTTTTGATTGAAAGCCCAGATAGTAGCTTACGAGTATAGTTGCAATTACAAGTAATAATAGTTTACCAAATCCTTCAGTTAGAAAAATTTCAGTTTCTGCGGAAAATGGCAGTGTACCAGTGACGACAACCTCAAGGTTTTTTCTTAATGGTTCAATTGTTGAATTTATCTCCTGCATCATACTTTTGTAATTATTAGTTTTTTCCAATAATATAAGAACCACTAAAGCATCTTTATTTTTTGAACTCAAAAAACCCGTTATGAAGTTTGATTTACTTAACCTGTTTTTAAATATCAAAAGGTCTTCAATATTTTCAGGTGCAGTACCACCCGGAGAGAGTGGTACTGCTGTAAGTCTGGAACCAATTTTCTCTAGGGTTGTAAATGAAAAGGGATCAATAATTTTTTTTACAGGAAGTATTGACTGGAGCTTTGAATAGCTATTCTGAAAGTTTTGTAGACTATCTACTGAAAAAAGATTATCTCCACTTACCATTATTAGTAATTTATCATATATTTCTATATTTTCCTGACCAATCCCTTCTGTTAATTCTTTTGGTAGAAGGCTTTCAACATCCGATTCTATTTGCAATCGTTGGAGAGGCAAGGCAAATAAAATAGTAATGATTGATGCTATTCCAATTATTATCCATGGATGTTTAACACTGAAATTTACTATTTTATGAGTAAAATATTTAAACATTTTCGATATTATTTCCTTCCAGCTGCAGGGTCATAGATGTAGCGTCACAAACCTCTGAAGGTCCGAAATATTGAATTGCTCCTGGAAACATATAAGTAGACTTGATGCCCCAGCTATCCCTTTTAGATGCAAATTCGGCAAATGGTTTTCCATTTAAATCTACCATTGCTTTCTTTATTACTGGTTTCATTTTCCCGTGTCTCTGTTCAAGGTTCATCATCATGGTTATTGGAACCCCGCCTGCTGTCCACTTACCTACTGGTTTTGATAGATTTCGAATTGATGATAAATACCCTGTTAGCCCTGATGCCGCCAGAATATATGCGTTAAAACCCAAAGAATAGCAGTAATCAGTATCAAAATTAGATGGAAATGCACATCTTCCTTCATAACCAAAGAAATGATCCTGGGGGCTGAAAGTTCCCTTAAACTTGCCTTCACTTTCCATTTCATCCAGTATTGAGGCAACCATTTGAATAAGCAGTTTCTCAGTATCAATACGTGATACCTGTACATTGCCGTGAGGGTCTCTATCCACTAGTAACTGTCTTTGGATATTGTTAGGGAGTGTAGAAAAAACGTAAGATGAATCTCTGGAGAGTTCCCGATTTATCCATCTCGATTGATCCTCAAAAGTATGAAGGGTTTCAAAATGGTCAGTATGGTCTGCAAGCAGTGTATTTAATTCTGAAATTAGTTGTTTCATTTCCGGGATAAATTCAATAAGACCTTCAGGTATAAGAACTATTCCGTAATTGCTTCCCATCTCACTTCTTTTTGCAATTATACTCACCATATCCATAACTATATCTGTTAATGATTTATGATTATGTTCAATTTCTTCAGAAATAAGAGCAATATTAGGGTGAGTTTGCAGAGCACATTCAAGGCAGATATGAGAAGCACTTCTTCCCATTAACTTAATAAAATGCCAGTATTTTTTTGCAGAATTGGCATCTTTTTCTATGTTTCCAATTAATTCAGAATAAGTTTTTGTAGCTGTATCGAATCCAAAGGAAACTTCAATGTATTCATTTTTAAGATCACCATCTATTGTTTTTGGTACTCCTATAACAGAAATACCTGAATTTTTCTGTTTGAAATATTCAGCAAGGACTGCTCCATTTGTATTCGAGTCATCTCCACCTACTATAACTATAGATGAAATATCAAGTAATTTACATACATCCTCACAGATATCAAATTGTTCAGTTGATTCAAGTTTAGTTCGTCCGGATCCAATAATATCAAATCCACCAGTATTTCTGTATTGATCTACAATCTCAGCACTAAGTTCAATAGATTTATTATCAAGTATACCTGAAGGACCACCAAGGAACCCTATTAGTTTAGAGTCTGGGTTAGCCTTTTTCATGGCATCATACAGACCTGAAATAACATTATGTCCTCCAGGAGCTTGCCCTCCGGATAATACTACTCCAATATTGATACTTTCTGATTCTATACCTTCCTGTAGTGTTACAGTTTCTATAAAAGGTGCTCCATATGTTCTTGGAAAAAGTTCTGTCAATTCCTTTTGATCTGTTTCTGATTTAGTAGAACCTTTGGGATTTATTCCAATTTTATGAATATCTCCTTTTAGTACTTCTGGAAGTTTTGGTTCATATTTGTAACGCTCTGTCTGTAATGGTGAATATAACATATTTAACTCCTGCCTATTTATTGTATAACTCAAGTTTTATAGGCTATTATGTCCTTTTTTATAACTTTTTTGCAATAAGATGACTTGATATGCTGGAATAACTACATTTTAAAATATCATACAGCAATAAGCTCAACTGAAAAAAGTATTCTTGACTATCTTGTGTCTGAAATATAAACTTTTGTTTATGAAACCTTTTAAATTAAAAAATATAATTCAAAATTATTCCTGGGGTACTACTGATTTTATTCCTGAATTATTAGGTCTAAATGATACTGGTGAACATTCTGCTGAACTCTGGATGGGAGATCATCCCAGAGGGGCATCAATAGCACTCCTTGATTCAGAAGATATCCCGTTAGATCAGATTAAATTAGAAGTTTATCAGGATATTTTAGGTAAAGACGCAGAAAGATTTGGTAACAATCTTCCTTTTCTTTTTAAGGTTCTTTCTGCAGAGTCACCACTTTCAATTCAGGCTCATCCAACTAAAGAACAAGCTGAAAATGGTTTTTTGACAGAAAATAATAAGTTTGTCCCTTTGGATGCTTTCAATAGAAATTATAAGGATAATAACCACAAACCCGAAATTATATGTGCTTTAACAACTTTTACTGCTATGTGCGGATTTAAAGCTTCTAATGAAATAGAATCAAATTTTATTAAACTGAAAAGTGAGGTCTTTAAAGATTATTTACAATCTGATTTTGATATAAAAGTAGAAAACAGTATAAAATCATTTTTTTCAACTTTGATGTCTCTGGATACTTTGAAATTAAAGAGTTTGGTAAAAGATGCTCTTCTTTGGGCCGGAAATGATAAATCTCTGGAAGCAAAACTGGTTCGGGAATTTGCTCTATTGTATGATAATGATCCTGGAGTTCTTTCCCCACTATTCCTGAATGTTTACGTTCTTCACCCTGGTGAAGCTCTATATCAGGGGCCTGGTGAACTTCATGCATATATTAAAGGTACTGGTATAGAGTTAATGTCCAATTCAGATAATGTCCTTCGTGGAGGATTAACTCCTAAGCATGTGGATGTAGAAGAATTATTAAAAGTTTTAAATTTTCAGTCTACTGGTAAAAAAATACTTTTCCCAAAAAATATTTTACAAGGTGTTTCTGAGTATACCACCCCCTCAGATGAATTTATTTTAAGATATTTCAAGATTGCTGAAAAAGGAACAATCGAAATAAAAAATCGTATGTCCCTTGAAATTCTTTTATGTACATCTGGAGATGCCGTTTTGACTTACAATACAGGATCTATATCGATTTCGAAAGGTGAAAGTATACTTATTCCTGCTTCTCTTAATTCTTACATAATTAAAGGATCTTCAGAAATATATTCTGCAGGAATACCACAGGCTCAGTCATAATGAAAATTTGGGTAGATTCTGACTCTTGTCCTCGTCAAATTCGTCAAATTATAGTACGTGCATCAATAAGGGTTGAAATTAAGACAGTTTTTGTTGCAAATGTAAATATTCCTGATGCAAAAAATAAGTGGTCATCAATGCAGTTGGTTCCTGTAGGTGAAGGTGAAGCAGATAAATATATCGTTAGAAATGGTGAAAAAGGGGATATGGCCATAACCAGAGATATTCCTCTGGCTGCTGACCTTGTAAAAATGGGATTATTAGTTTTGGATGACAGAGGTAGTGTCTTTACAGCTGATAATATAGGTGAAAGGCTTTCCATGAGAAATGCAATGACTGAACTAAGAAGTTATGGAGTTATGTCTAAATCATCTGGAACTATGAGTAATAAGGATATTCAGCAGTTTGCCAATGCATTTGACAAGGAATTAAGAACCTGGCAAAATAATTTTGAAAAAAAGATTGATTTTGGGGTTTAACCATGTATATTGAAAGTGAAGATAAATGAAAAAAATATTGTTTTTGTCACCTGCTATTTTCCTATTTATGATTTCCGCATGTTCTATTAATCAGTTTGCAGTACGAATTGTTGCAGATGCCCTTACGGGTAGTGAAGGTGGATCCGTTTTTATGACAGATGATGATCCTGAATTTATTGCTGCTGCTCTTCCTTTTGCATTGAAAACTTTTGAGAGCTTATTACAATCAGATCCCAAAAATATTGATTTAATTGAAGCAACTGCAGGTGGATTTATATCTTATGCAAATGGTTTCCTCCAATCTCCTGCAGAACTAATGGAATATGACCAAATAGAGGTGAAAGAAAGACTTCTAACCCGGGCCGCAGCAATGTACAGGCGGGGTGGTGGATATGCATCCCGTGGACTTGAATTAGTCTATCCTGAATTTAATTTAAGTTTTTCCAATGGAGACAGTAACTTAGCTTTAATGAATCTGGAGAATAATGCTGTTCCTTTTCTATACTGGAAAGCAGCAGCAATTATGGGTGAGTTCTCGGTGGACAGTTTTAACCCTGAACTGATGGTAAAGATCCCTCAGGCTGTTGCTTTCGCTGTAAGAGCTTTGGAATTGGAGGAAGACTATAATAAAGGGGCTATCCATGACCTTTTGATTTCCATTTTTGCTAATTTACCGGTGAATTTGATATATAGTGCAGATGAAACAGTCAGTACCTATTCTGTAAAACAGGTTTTGGAAGATTATTACAGCAGTTATGGCTATGGTTTTAAAGAAATGTCTCTTGAAGATCAAGCTATATTCCATTTTGATCTATCCATTCAAATATCACGTGGATTGAATGCGTCACCATATGTTTCAATTAGTCCAATATATATAATCAATCAGGATACGGATAGTTTTATTTCGGTTCTAAATAAAGCTATAGAGATAGATCTGGATTTAAATCCTGAAAACAGATTGCAGAATATTATAAGTCAAAGAAAGGCCAGATGGTTTCTGGAGCATATAGAAGACTATTTTTTTATACTTTAATTACCAGGAGACCTAATGCAAATTAGAAGGATATTACTGATTTTTATTTTTATATTTTTCACAGGGACAACTGTTTTTTCTTTAACAATGAAATTAGGTAGTTTAGCTCCCAGAAATTCTCCATGGGATAAAACTCTTAATGAAATCGCAGCAGAATGGAAAACAATATCAGGAGGAAAGATTCAACTGAAAATTTATCCCGGCGGAATTACCGGTAATGAGGATGATACTCTTAGAAAATTGAGAGTTGGAGCGTTGGATGGAATGATTGCCTCAACAATGGGCCTTAACAAAATATCCACTGATCTTTTTGCGTTAAGCCTTCCCCTGCTTATTCATGATGAAGGTGAACTCAATTTTGTAATGAATAAAACTTATGAAACCTTTCATAAGATTATGTCAGATAAAGGATTTGAATTAGTAGGATGGACGAAGGCTGGATGGACAAATGTTTTTTCGAGGGATCCTGTTTATTACCCCAGGGATCTTGAATCACAAAAACTTGGATTTACTACAGGGGAGGTTGTTTTTACTCAAATATTGAAGGATCTTGGTTTTCATATAGTTCCTGGTGATTCCATAGACTGGCTGACTGGTCTTCAAAGTGGTCGTACAGATGCACTATTGCTTTCTTCACTAATTGCTGCAGCTTATCAGATTTTCCCAATTGCAGATAATATGCTTGATTTTCAGCTGGCACCAATTCTTGGGGCAATAGTGTTTAGCGAAAGATCCTGGAAGAAAATACCCGAGGAGTACAGACAGGATTTTCTGGATGTAATAAAAGAAAAAATTATTACTTTGGATGCAGAGGCACTGGCACTTGAAAAAACCGCACTGCAAGTAATGCTTGATAACGGACTTACGGTTAACGCTGCTAATAATGATGTTGTGGCAGCCTGGAAAGATATTGTAAATGATCTCTATGCAAAAGAGGGAATAATAGGATCTCTGGTTTCCAGGGACATATATAACGAGATTATTTTCTATACAGAAGAATACAGAAATAACTGATAGAACAATGCAAATTAAAAAATATACTATAAAAGTTGAAGATACAGTTACTTCCGTTTTACTATTGCTATTGGCTATTCTTCCTTTTGTAGAAATTTTACTCCGTACTTTCTTCAAATCAGGTCTGGTCGGAGGTTCTGAATATACTGCCCACCTTGTTTTGTGGATTACTTTTCTGGGAGGAATGATCACATCCCGAAATAATCAGCATCTGGCAATTTCAGCAGGTTTGAATTTACTTGGAAAAAGAACAGTAACCGTTATTGATTTATTTAACCGGACAATTTCAACAGCAATAACATTTGCCTTTGCAATCAGCGGGTTTTCAATGATACTTTTAGCTTTTGATAAGGCAATGATGATTGGAGTGTTCCCAGTACGTCTTCTTACATCTATTATACCACTTGGTTATCTCTTCATTTCTATTAGATTTTCAACAAGCAGCAAAACCAGTGCTTCAGGTAAATGGCTAATTAGAAGTGGTTTTTTATTTGGTATAATTCTTGCAATTCCTTCCATAATAAATATTTTATATACTCTACTCCCTGAAGTTCCTGTGTTCATGGATGAAATAAACGATATTTACTTTAATATTGCAGGTATTTTATTTAAGCCCTTTCTTGTTATTCTTATTTTGTCAACTTTTTTTGGAGTTCCACTTTTTGTCATACTTGGTGGTGTAGCATATATACTTTTTGCAGGGAACTGGGGTGTGCTCGAATTAATTCCAAATGAGGCGTATTCCATGCTGACAGGAAATACTATAGCAGCTATTCCCATGTTTACTCTTGCTGGTTTTATTCTTTCTGAGAGCAAGGCTGGGGAGCGTTTAATTGGACTTTTCCAGGCATTGTTTGGGTGGGTTCCAGGTGGAATGGCTGTCGCTGCAGTATTTGTTTGTGCCTTTTTTACAACTTTTACAGGGGCATCAGGTGTCACCATACTTGCCCTTGGTGCTTTACTTGCTTTTATCTTGGAAGGAAGAGGTGGTTACAGGAAAGATTTTTCCCATGGACTTCTTACTGCATCAGGTAGTATTGGCCTTCTTTTTCCACCCAGCCTCCCAATAATCCTTTATGGTGTTATTGCTCAGATTAGTATAAAAGATCTTTTTATAGGGGGAATAATCCCTGGTTTTTTAATGGTAATAGCACTTTCCGGTTTCGGAATTGTCGTCGCAGTAAAAAGTAAAATTCCAAGGACAAAGTTTAAATTTTCTCTGGTTTTTAGTTCACTTAAAGAAGCTGTATGGGAAATATTTTTGCCATTCATTATTTTGTTATCCTATTTTGGTGGTATAACTACTATTGTGGAAACAGGTGCTGTGGCTGTTATTTATGTACTTTTTGTAGAAGTTATTATTCAAAAGGATATTAAATATCGTGATATTGTTTCAGTTTTTTTAAAGAGCATTCCTATAATTGGTGGTATTCTAATAATACTTGCCTCTTCCAGAGGTCTTTCTTATTTTATAATTGATGCAGAAATACCTATGAAGTTGACCTCATGGGTAGAGATTAATATAAGTTCAAAATATGTATTTCTTATTCTTCTTAACATTGCACTACTTCTTACAGGTAGTTTGATGGATATCTTTTCTGCAATAATGGTTATTGTCCCTCTCATGCTCCCTCTTGGTGCCGTATTTGGAATCGATCCGGTACATTTAGGAATAATTTTTCTTGCAAATTTGGAATTAGGTTACCTAACTCCACCTGTAGGACTTAATTTATTTCTTGCTTCATATCGATTTGAAGAACCTCTTTTAATAATTTATAAAACAGTAATTCCATTTTTCCTTATGCTGCTTTTTATTGTTCTTCTTATTACATATGTACCATGGTTGTCTACAGGCCTGTTAAAATAGCTGAAAAGGGGTATTAAATGAAATTAATTGTTGGTCACACAAATATGGATATGGACTGTCTAAGCTCCATGGCATTGGCAAAATTACTTTACCCGGATCATCAAATGGTGAAAAGCAGATTTGTACATCCGGTAGCAAGGGACTTCTGTAATCTTTATGATAGTTATTTTGATTTCTTAAATGTTAAGGATATTAAAAATGCAGTAGTTGAGGATCTTGTAGTGGTAGATACCAGGTCTGTAAAGCGAATAGATGAATATCTAAAAGTAATTGATGGAATGCCAGAGAGAATTACAGTCTATGATCATCATCCTTCAGATTTAGATGATTTGGATGCACAGGTGGTCCATTATAATGATTTCGGATCAAATACTACCATTCTTGCTTTGGAAATAATGGAGAAAGGTATCAAAATCTCTCCTGATGTTGCAACTATTGCTTTAACAGGAATATTTGCAGATACAGGTAATTTCACTCATGATAATGTTAGAGTAGAAGATTTTAAAGTAGCTCATCATTTAATGTATTGTGGGGCAGATATTAATATAGTTCGCAGGTATTTAAAAACATTGAAAGAGGAATATCAAATGAGTCTATTTCATGATATTCTAAATCATCAAATATCTAAATATATAAATGGACATCTTATACTATTCTCCTATATTGAGCTTGAAAAACAGGTAAGTGGTTTAGCTGCTGTAGCTGAAAAAGTATTTGAGGTGGAAAATCCTGATGCCTATTTTTCTGTGTTCTCTTTTAAGAAAACTTCATCCTCTATTATTATTGGCCGAAGTCAAAAAGAAGCTATCAATTTAAACCAACTTCTCGGTGAACTTGGAGGAGGAGGCCATGCAATGGCTGCTTCAGTATTATTTAAAGATAAATCAGGTGAAGGTGTACTGGATTATCTGGTAGAACATCTGGAAATAAATATGAAGCATGCTGTTACTGTAGGAACTATTATGACTAAAGATGTTTATTCTGTTGGTGAAGACTGGAGTCTGATAGATACATCAATTTTTCTTGAATCCATAAATCATTCCGGTGCTCCGGTAAATAATCAGGAAAACGAGATTTCCGGATTCATTACATTAAAAGATATTATGAAAGCCAGAAAAGCTAAGCAAATGCATGCTCCTGTTAAGGGTTATATGATTAAGAATGTTATTAAAGGCAGTAGTGATCTTCCAATAAGAGATATTGAGCGATTAATGTTTGGTAATAATATTGGACATATCCCAATAGTTGAGGATGGAAAAACTATAGGTCTTGTTACAAGGACTGATTATCTTAACTTCATAAAAGTCAACAATCAATCTGACAATTTGATCAATCCTGTTGCATTGCAAACGTCGTAGGGACATTCCATCTTGTAGGGACAGGTCGCGACCTGTCCCTACAAGATGGATATGTTTTAAAATTCTGCGCTGCCCACTGTTCTTGGGAATGGTATAACGTCCCGTATATTCTGCATCCCGGTTACGTATTGTATTAATCGTTCGAATCCCAGACCAAAGCCAGCATGTGGAACAGTTCCATATTGACGTAATTCAAGATACCACCAGTAATCCTGATGATTAAGATCCTGTTCATCAAGCCTTGTTTTAAGCTTTTCAAGATCACTTTCTCGCTCACTTCCACCAATTATTTCACCAAGTCTTGGAACAAGTATATCCATTGCTCTTACAGTTTTACCATCTTCGTTGAGTTTCATATAAAATGCTTTTATATCTTTTGGATAATCAGTAAGAATAACAGGGCCATTATAAATTTCTTCTGTAAGGTATCTTTCATGCTCAGACTGGAGGTCATGTCCCCATTCAACAGGGAATTCAAATTTTGTAGCAGAACTGATTAATATTTCTACAGCTTCAGTATAAGTTAAATGGGTAAAAGGACTATTGATGACATGTTTTATATCATCTATAATTCCTTTTTGAACAAAGCTGTTAAAGAAGTTCATATCCTCGCTGGAGTTGTCAAGAACATATTGAAGAATATATTTCAGAAATTTTTCAGCTACTTCTATATTGCCGTCAAGATTACAAAAAGCCATTTCAGGTTCAATCATCCAGAATTCTGCCAGATGTCTGCTGGTATTTGAATTTTCAGCTCTAAAGGTAGGACCAAATGTATATATATCTTTTAGTGCTGTAGCGTATATTTCACCTTCCAACTGTCCGCTTACGGTTAAATTTGCAGGTTTCCCGAAAAAGTCTTTAGTATAGTCAACTTCACCATCAATTTTTGGGACATTATCCATTGGCAGAGTTGTTATTTGAAACATCTCTCCGGCACCCTCTGCATCACTAGCGGATATTATTGGTGTATGAACATAAACAAAGTCATTTTCCTGAAAAAATTTGTGTACAGCAAAGCTTAAAGTACTTCTAACTCTTGTAATGGCCGCAAATGTGTTTGTTCGGGGACGGAGGTGAGCAATTTCCCGTAAAAACTCAAAAGAATGACGTTTTTTCTGTAGGGGGTATGTTTCTGGTGAAGCTTCCCCTATAACTTCTATAGACTGACCCTGAAGTTCTACACTCTGGTTTTTCCCCGGAGATTTTACAAGAGTTCCTGTTATTACAGCACTTGCACCGGTAGATAAACGATCTATCTCTTTGCTTAGATCATATTTTTCTTTGTCAATGATAATTTGAAGATTTTTTAGAGAAGAACCATCTGAGAGTTCAAAAAAACAAAGATTCTTTGAATCTCTTTTTGTTCTAATCCAGCCTTCTACAGTAATTTCCTGATCTTCTGCTTCAGTCTTTAGTATATCTTTTATTCTGTTTTCCATACCATAGAATTACCATAGATTAGAGCCTTAGTCAAATTCAAACTTCGCGCCCTTACAATCCATGACAGGTTGCATTAGATTTGTTTTATTATAAAAAATAAAATGACTTCCCTGGGGGAATTGTCTGTAGCCTTCTTTGATATAATGCATGCTTTTTCTGTAAAAGGATTGTTGGCAAGTAAATGAAATACATCATCAAACTGTTTTATATAGAAATTTCTTTGACTCTTATCCCAACGTTGCTCAGTAAAGACAGCAAATTGAACCAGGTCGTTTTTTGCTTTATTAGTTAATTTAAATATTTTCATTGTTGACTTGTATTATCTAACTCAGAAATAAATGTTTCATAGTTGTAATCAGATAAACCACTATTTTCTTCTTCAATCAGCATCGTTCTTAATGTCTCAGTTTTGTCTCGTTGATAACAGAAAAGACAAATACGCTTGAGATCCATCTTAAGGAAACCTATGGGAATCTGCTTATTAAATCTACTTTTAAAGATATAGATGTGTACCTTGATGGGTATTTTATTGGAAAACTGGGATCAGGGGTTTTTTCAGATATTACTGTTGGTGAGCATGTCATAACCCTGGAGGGCAATGACTACCGATGGGAGGGTTCTGCTTCTATTATTGCAAATAAAAGTTTGACTTTAGCGGTTGAACCAAAAGCCTATAGTGTTTTTAGGTATAATATTCAGGATGGTGCAACAGCTGTATTATTGAATACATTATGGTCAATAGATACTCATTCCGGAAATGGCGAGATCAATCTATGGGCAGGTGATTATACTATAAAAGTTTTTGGAGATAATCTTGAAGTTCAGGATTTTTCAATCTCAATAAATAGAGCAGATAAATATAATTTTGCTCCAAGACTGGAGTTGAACAGAGAGTTTATTTATTCAGGTTTATTAGAGGAGTTAAACCTTTATACAGAACTAAATAATAAGGAGAGCATCGTTACTACAAATAATATTCATAACCTTCAGATGTTCAAAATGATATTCAAAATTCCAGATTCCAGTTTGATGAGCTGTTAAGAGATGTTAGCAGTCTGCTTACAGAGTTAATTGTAAAGAAAGACAGCCATGATGAGATTGAACGTCTTGAAAAGGTTAAGCAGGATACTATTGCTCGACTTAAAGTGATCCAGGATCGTAGGAAAGTGACCTAAAATTCTCTCGATACTAAACAATCTTCCAAGATTATGAGAAATAAAAATATGCTCGGATGGAGTTTGGCTGGAACCAGTCTTGTAAGTGCCAGCCTTTACGGATTATTCACCTACCTTAGTAATGACTCCTATAATAGCTATTCATCGACAACAATCACATCAGATGCAATAAGTTACAGGGAAGAATTTCAAACTTATGATATACTTAGTTATGTATCTCTTGGAACTTCACTACTTAGTGCAGGAGTTTCAGTGTATTGATTGGTCCTGGTGCCGGGGAAGTTATAACAGGCAGAACACAAACTCTTAGTGTGTATAAGTTCAATACTGATATTGTAAACAGATACTGGATTCAGATTCCTACCGATGGTAGTGACTTTGATAATACTATTATTTTTACAAAAGATGATTATAGTACAAATGAATGCATTGTTGCTGAGGGTACTTTGCCTAATAATACTACATATTATTGGAGAGCAAAGGCTTTTGATGGGATTAAATGGAGTAATGCCTGGAGTTTAATCCCTATATGTCAAGATAGATGACAGTAAAACATTTAGAAAGGAGTCATCTATTTATGAAATACAGCACCGGGTTTCGGAACAATGTAATAAAGAAAGTATTGCCGCCTGAAAACAAATCAATTGCAGAAGTTAGTAAAGAAACAGGAGTAAGTGACCGGACAATAAGGAACTGGTTATTCAAATTAAAAATGATAATCTTAGTCCACAGGAAGGGGAAGTATCCCCGGAACAAAGGAGTCCTTCAGAAAAGATGTCACTAATATTTGAGAGCAGATCCCTTTCCTCTTTTGGTTTTCTCCATCTCTTTGATCCATAAGAATACTTGAGCTCCTCCTGATATATTTTTATCTTTTGCACCAGAAGTTCATTTTCAAGAACTCTATTAGATGTAGGAGTAATTAGCCTTTGAGAAAATGGCCAAGGCTTTTTTTAAGATATCACGCTCCTCTTTGGTATCTGCTAACTCTCGTTTCAATTTAAATAATTCTTCATCTCGCCGGATTCCTAGTGACTCGGCTACTGCAGTAATTGTTTTCTCTGGATGACTTAATAAATACTGCACCGATTCTTCTTTCATTTCATTACTGTAAGTTCTTCGTTTTCCCATATTATCCCAATTTTATCTGGGGCTTAACCTCTTGTCTATTATATCAGGGGAATACCACATCCAGCGCAAGGTTCTTGATACAATGTTACAATAAAAAGTTACTGTTGTTTCCATTGATTTGTAGTGATAGACTATACTTGTTATGTGGAGTTATTAATGGATTTTGAATGGAATATACAGAAGGCTGAGAATAATATAAAAAAACACGATATTTCATTTGAAGAGGCTTCAACTGTATTTGGAGATGTTTTGTCAACCACGTTTTTAGATCCTGAACATTCTATTCATGAAGGTCGTTATTTAGTGGTAGGTTTTTCTGACAAGTACAAAGTTCTGGTTGTTTCTCACACCTTTCGTAATGAAAACATCCGTATTATAAGTGCACGACAAGCAACTTTCAAGGAGAAGAGATTTTATGAACATGGAAAATAGTAATGAAGTGAATGATGACCTTCAAGATGAATATGATTTTTCCAATATGGCAGGTGGAGTCCGTGGAAAATATGCTAAAGACTATCAAAAGGGTGTTAAACTTATTCAACTTGAACCTGATGTAGCAAAGATGTTTCCCGATACAAAATCGGTCAATGAGGCCTTGAGAGCTCTATCAAAAATTATTCAGCAACACAATAAGACTGCTTAATATCCTTCATTTATGGTAAAAGAGTATAATTCTGGGCGGAATTCTGGGGACAGAGGTTTCTGGAGTAATAAACCGAAGAAAAAATAGATACGAGTTAGTGAATACGAGATTTCCAGTACCCTGGTTTACGGCGGCTATTAGCAACAGCAGCGAAGTTGCGACCAGGAAGCTTGCTTCCGACCAGCCCGCCCGGCCGCCAAAAATATGGATATGGATGTTTTAAACCATAGTATCTTCTTCATTAATGGTTCCAGCCTTCTCTTTAAGATACTTGCTGAAGGAAATTTTGGGAACAGAGATAGCAGGTTTTGCTTTAATAGTGATCTCCTCACCCGTTTCAGGATGCCGGATAATTCTTGCTTTCTGTGCCTCTTTTCGTTTTAATGAGAGTCGGCCGATCCTGCCCAGTGGAACACTCTCCCCCAGCATCATTCCTGTTTCAATCAGTAGACTATAGTCATCAAGAATTTCTTTAGCCAGTGCTGCTGTAATATTATATCTTTTTGCAATATACCTGGTCATGGATTTAGAAGTGAATTGTTCAGGTACACTTGATTTATCAATATGGATACTTCTATTAATCTTCATGAATCCGTTGGTCAGAAATATTGTACCCTCTCTGATACGTTCTTTTTGTTTTTCGATATCAATAGAACTATCACATACGGCAAGCATATATGCTGCTGATGTCTGTTTAAGTTGGCCTGTTGTGAATCTGACAGCTTCACCGATATGAATATCATCTGAAAGTTCTGTTGCAACAATCGAAATCGTTTTTGGTACATCAGTTCTTAAATGTATACTGGCATACTCAACTTCTCTAGCTTTTTCTTTTGGTCCTATGCTGACTATAGAACCTGAATAGGTCATTACAATCATTCCACGGAGATCATCTGCTTCAATTCCATTTATAATTTCCATGTTTAAAAGATTGGCCTGCTGTTTAAAGAGGCTGCTTTTTCTTTCCCATGTATCTGCCATCAGATTACGGGAATCGGTATTATCAGGTAATTCCGATGATTCTAGTATCGATTGAATATGTATTTGTATTCTTACGGGTAATTCATTGAATGTCATTACTTGACTCCTATATTAATTTTCTAGTAATAGCTTTCATAATATTTACATTATAAGTATAACACTATTATTTTCAAAAAGTACCGAAAATAATGGTTTTTTATGGAAAACTGTTTTATATTGGTATTTGTTATATAAAATACTTACGGAGGTATTGAAATGGATGAATATTTTTCAGAAGTATCAGAAGAGGTGCAAAATCACTTGAAACAGCTTGTTGGTTCTGTAAATTTGCCTTCAGGAGCTGATGCTCTTGAAGTTTTGGCAAAAGCCTGGCTTGAGAAAGAAAAGGTTTTTATGTCTCAGATAAGAGAGCGGAATTTAGAAGAGGCAGATGAGTTTTCTGTAGAAGAACCAAGGGGCGCATTGTTAATGACCTATTCCGGTTCGCTTCTGACATTAGGACCTATAAGCGAAGACGGACGAAAAGTTGAATATGCGAGTGTTGGTCTACGATCCGATGTTCCTGATAGTGCTGAAAAAGATGGATCAGTTCTTAGTTCCGATGTATCTGTGGGCGGATCGGCTGAATTCCTACTTGGCCCAATTAAAAAGAGCTCACCAGTTTATAAAATTGCGGTAGTTCGGGAAGAGATGCCACTGGAAGAGGAAGAAGAATTTCTTTCTGAAGTTACACAGATAATGGCTGATGATTTTGTAGAAATCAACAAGACTTTGATAATAGAGTAATATGTATATTAAAAGTCCTCTCCGACGAATAACTGGTATTTTGGATAGGAATAGTGTTCCCGATTCCAGGGATCTTGAAAAATCTCTGGAACAGGTTCTTTTTACTTTAAATTCGGAAGAACCGGACATCCGCCCAAAAGCCAGTGATGGAAATCCAGGAGGTCTTATTCTTCTTAATTCTCTTCCAACCATAATAGTACCTGATCTCCATGCACGGATGGGATATTTAAGAGCTCTTCTTTCATGGATTCCTCCTGATGCAAACTTTACAGTATATCAGGGTCTCTTATTGGGAAAACTACAGATTGTTTGTGTGGGCGATGGATTTCATTCAGAAGCCAGGGGCATCCCTCGTTGGAAGACAGCTTTCAAAGAGTTTTCTTCTGATTATAAAAAGCACAAGTCTATGGATGAGGAGATGCTGGAGAGTCTTGGGGTTATGATGATTGTCATGGAACTAAAAGCTGCATTCCCGGAAAATTTTCACTTTTTAAAGGGGAATCATGAGAATGTTGCCAATGAAGAATCAGCAGACAACAGACCTTTTAGAAAATTTGTTTATGAAGGTGCCATGGTAACATCATGGTTCCATAAATTTATGAACGAAGAAACTTATAGGAAGTACTATATGTTTGAAAAAAAACTTCCTGTATTCGCTGTAGGTGATCGATTTTGTGTTACTCATGCAGAACCTAGAAAGCATTATAAAAAGAATGAATTGATAGATGCTATGATCCACCGGGAAGTTGTATTTGACTTAACATGGACGGCTAATGATGAAGCGGAAGAAAACAGTGTAATAAAATACCTTGAGGAATACTTTCCAGGGGATAATCAGTCTTTGATGTTTGGCGGTCATCGGCCTGTACCGAAGTTTTATAAGACAAGAGCTTTTGGTCGGTATCTTCAGATTCACAACCCGGACCAATACATTGCAGTATATATGAATAATATCCTTGAGTTTTCAACAGAGAAAAATATTCTAATTCTGCCTAAAAAAGGGGAGGCTTAAAGAGTATGGCAAAATTACCTGAAAGTATTGGTAAGTACAAGGTTGAAGCTCTAATAGCTCAGGGGGGTATGGGTGCAGTATATAAGGCAATTCATCCAACTTTAAATCGCCCTGTAATAATCAAAAAACTAACCCTTCGTGGACGAAAAGATATTACAGAACGCTTTAAGCGGGAAGCAAGAATACTGATGAATTTTAGACATGAAGGTGTAGTAAATATGTACGATCACTTTAAACTGGGGTTGTCATACTACTTAGTTCTTGAGTTTGTCGATGGAGCTGCTCTGGACAGTATTATAAAGAAGCAGCGCTACCTTGATAATGGTGTTGTTGCCTATATTCTCTATCATGCAGCTCAATCCCTACATTATGCCCATGAAAAGAAGGTTGTACATAGGGATATCAAACCAGCGAACCTGCTTCTTTCTAAAAAAGGGGAGATTAAACTTGTCGATTTCGGGATCGCAGTTTCTGATGAAGATTCTGAAGAAGGTCTTACCCGGGATGGAATGACCCTGGGGACACCCAGTTATATGGCTCCGGAACAGTTCAGCAATACAAAAAATGTTGACCTACGGGCAGATGTGTATTCGTTAGGTGTCCTGGTATATGAAATGCTTACAGGTAAGAAACCATTTCCAGGTGGATTTAGTCCTGAACTTGTTGTTAAGATACAGAAAGGGAAATATCCCAATCCAGGGAAATTTAATCCCCACATACATCCTGTGCTTAAGCATTTTATCAGGAAATCAATGAAACCAAAGCTTGATCGCCGATACAGGAATTTAATACCGGTCATAAAGGAACTGGAACATTTTCTAAAGGGATATGACAAAGCAGAGCTTTCCAGTATTGTTGCCGATTTGGCTGCTGGAAAGGAGCCTGCAAAGCCTGTTTATAGAAGACAAGGTCGTTTTTTCCTAAAAATAATAGTACCAGTTGTAGTTGGCATAATAATGTCTCTGATAGGGTCATTCTGTTATTTTACAGGGTATTATAATGAAATTTTTCATAGTAAAAGTTTTGGTGCAATTGTTTTTTCAGCCAAAATCCCGGGAGCCACACAACCCTGGAATAAGGTATTTATTAATGCTGAAATCTTTCAGGATGATGATAATTTAATACCGGAAGTATGGAATAAAAAGATTATTTTTAGAAAAATACAGAGTGACGTTGAAGAAGGAATTTACATTTTTCGATCTTTTCCTGTTTTCCTTCCTAAAGGAGCATATCGTGCAAAGGTTGAAATTGAAGATGAACTTCACTGGCATTCATTTATTGTATTGCCAGAAGGTATTCAGAAATTTGATCCATTTATATCAAATGCAATGGTGGTTTCTTCGGGGCGAAAAACTGAGACTTCGTCTCCACTTTCTTTTAAGATTGAAGTCAGTGATATCCTTACAGGAAATGATATTAAGAATGAGACGGAAATTTCGATTAGCCGGAATGGAATTTGGGTAGAACTTACAGATTTTGAGAACCTGCTGACTGGAAAGGTCTACAAATTCCGCTTACAGCATGAAAACTACCAAAGTAAAATATTTTCTCTCAGAATCAAAGATGATCAGAATATACTAAGGATAAAAGCAGGGCTTGTACCTCATCCTGGAAGCTGAGAAAAATAACTAACAATAATATAAGGAGATAATATGACAGCGTTCTTAAGGAAGATATTTATGACTCTGATAGGATTACTAGCCGGGACAGCATCCTGGGCAGTTATTGAAATCCTTTTTTATTATGGTGAATCAATAGGCTCTCACATTTTATGGAATAGTCTGGCCGGTGCAGCTATGGGATTCTTATTCGGTCTTTTCTTTGGTAGTGCCGAGGGAATAATGTTATCAGACCTAAAACGTTCCATCCGTGGCGGTCTTACGGGTGCAGTTTTTGGATTGGTAGCGGGGGTTGTTGTTGTAATCCTGGCTCAGGGATTATTGTATGGAATTGGAAATGCTGAACTATTTGCAGCTTCAGTCAGCGATTCACTGCTTACTCCTTTATCAAGAGCACTGGGATGGAGTCTTCTCGGTCTGGTTATTGGTTCTATTGATGGTATCAGATCTAACTCTTCCAGAAGGATGGGGATTGGTATATCTGGAGGCTTTCTTGGAGGATTGGCAGGGGGATTACTTCTGGAATTTCTTACGGTGTATTGGGCAAATGGTTTTTTTGCTAGGGGTATAGGTCTTGCTGTAATGGGGATTGGCATTGGTTTGTTTTACACTCTTTTCGAATCATACCGTTCTTTCGGTCTTCTTCGTGTCCTTACAGGAGCATTACGAGGAAAGGATTATGTTATTGTCATGAAAAAGACCAGGATCGGTTTGGCTTCTAAAATGAATATTCCTTTAAGTGGTTATTCTGCTGTATTAGCTGAGCATGCGATGTTAGTTGCCAAAAGCAATACTGTTTTTATTCAGGAATCTGAAGGTTCAGTTCTGGTAAATGATCAGCCTATAATTAAACATGAGCTGAAGTATGAGGATGTTATACAGATAGGTGAAGCAAAGCTTTTATATTTACCTAAATAAGAATAATTGGAGGATTAAGAATGAAAAATAGAAAATTATTAACTCTTATTGCATTTGGGATGCTTATCTTTCCTGGCTTTATCTGGTCACAAAACATTACGATTACACAGATTGATTCAGCTGAACTTCTGCCATTCTCCCGTATTGACTGCTACTTGAGTATAAGCAATGATCAGGGGGAAGTTGTTAACGATGCTGATCCTGCATATATCAGTATAAAACATGAAACATCAGAAGGAATGCAGGATGCTACTATTCTGGATGTTCAGAGAAATGACTCAGCTAATGGAACGATAACATTTTTGTTAATCCTGGATAATTCGGGGAGCATGTATGAAGCTGTTGGAGACGGAGCTGAAGGTCATCGGATGAATCATGCTGTTCGGGCTGTAGAAGAGTTTCTAAACAGAATGGACAATCCTGACGCAAGGGTAGGTTTGGCTGTATTTAACACCCGGTATACATTACTGTCAGAACCGGTGAAGGATTTCAGGATTATACAAGAAGCCCTTAAAAATATTTCAGAACCTGACAACGAAGAGGCTTACACCGAACTGTTTTATTCAATCAATATGGCAGCCCTGGATATGGCTCCTTATAGGGGGAGGAAGGCGATAATTCTATTATCTGATGGAGAGAACTATCCGTACTTTTCAATGTCAGGAAAGTCACATCCCGATATTGGTGACATTCTTTATCATCCAGAAAATGCACTTGATTCATTAAAGCGGGAAAGTGTAACTCTATATGGTATTAACTTCTCCCCAGACAAGGATCAGTCATTATCATCCATCAGTATTGGATCAGGAGGGAAAATTTATGATGCTCTAACTGATAGTCAACTGTCAAGCATCTACAATAAAATTAGAGATAGAATTGAAAGTGAATATAAAATTACGGTTAGAGCACCCCTGGGTTTTCTAGGGTCACCGGATATATTGGCTAAATATAATAACATCACTGATACCCGAACTTATCATAGCAGCTCACTCATGGGATTACCTGGAAATAGTAATTTGTTACTGCTACTACTTATTTTGTTAGGATCCTTTATTCTCTGGTTTGTGCTGTTAATAATTCGTTTTGAAAAACCAGCAAGTACAGCTGAGCTCTCCATGTTGCCTTATGGCAGAGGGAAACCCATTCAGAGAACCATTCCACTTACTTCAAACAGAACAGTTATAGGTGGATCTGCCCAGGCGGATTTTACTATTGCAGGGATACCTAATTTAAAGGAATCACATGCTACAATTGTTCAGAATGAAAAAGAGGGTACATATACTGTTGTTTCGGATGAAGATATTTTGGTAAACAACCAAATAACAAAGAAGCGTAAACTTAAACCTGGAGATGTAATTAATGTAGAGGGTGCAACAATCGTTTTTGATGCTCCGGAGGGATAAACAGGCTGCAATATAAAGTGAAGAAAATTTAATAACTGTTACCTGATAACAGCAAAGTTTTCTATTGAATTAATACTGGAATATTTATAGAGTGTGCTCTTGGGAGCTTAGTTATGAATATTCAGATAATTGGAACAAAAAAAAGTAATAATACAAAAAAAGCAATCCGTTTTTTTCAAGAACGAAATATTAAATTCCATTTTATGGATCTAAATGAGAGAAAGATTTCTGAAGGTGAACTTTCAAATATATTAAATAGAATAAAGGCTGAGGATTTAATCGATACTGAAAGTGCTGTATATAAAAAACGTGGCTTTGCCTATATGGAATATGATCCGGTGGAAGAGCTTTTAGAGGATAACAACCTGATGCGAACTCCAGTTGTTAGAAATGGGAAAGAAGTTACAGTAGGAAATGCAATTGAGGTTTGGAAACAGTGGCTGGAATAAGATATGCTGTCTTAGGCAGTGGTTCCAGTGCTAATTCATATATATTTGAGAAAGATGGTTTTTCGTTTATAATTGACAACGGTTTTACTCTTAAAGAATTAAGTAGAAGAGCCGGTTTAGCTGGTTTTGATTTAACAAAAGTAAAGTTTATCCTTTTAACACATACACATAGTGATCATTTTAAAGGGGTTGGAACCTTATCCAGGAAATATAAAATACCTGTAGTTGTTCATCATCTGCTTCCGGATGATGATTTTAATAAAATGAATCCTTTCAGTCGTTTGGATGTTGTTCCAGGTAAGGAATATAACTTTGATTCATTAAGTCTTACTCCTTTTTCTACTTCTCATGATGCTTGTTGTCCCCTTGGTTACCATTTTTCTTTAGAGGATAAAACATTTATGCTGCTTACAGATACAGGCATAGTTACAGATGAAATGCATAGATTTGCAGAAAAAACAGAAACTTTATTTCTGGAAGCAAATTATTCAGAAGATCTGTTAATGTCAGACCCTTACCCTGAGTTTCTTAAAAATAGAATCAGTTCAGATAAAGGTCATCTTTCTAATGATGCTGCTATTGAATTTCTTAATTCAATGACGGATAGTACTCCAGAGATGGTTTACCTCTGTCATCTGTCAGATTCCAATAATTCTCCTGCAGCCATTAATGCAGCCCTGGCATTAAAACTAAAATGGATTGGAAATATAAAAATATGCAATAAAGGTGAAATTTATGAAAGCTATTGATGATTTACATATAAAACAGATAACTCCACTTATTTCTCCAGAGGAGTTAAAAAAAGATTTTTCAGCAAAAAATTCTGACTATAATTATATTATAGAAAGTAGAAACACTATTACAAATATACTGGAACGTAAAGATGACAGACTCCTTGCTATAGTAGGACCATGTTCAATTCATGATACTGTCGCCGGATTGGAATATGCAGAAAAGTTAAAGGAATTATCCAGGAAAATTGATGATGAAATATTTCCTGTAATGCGGGTATATTTTGAAAAACCCAGAACCACTATAGGTTGGAGGGGTTTGATAATGGATCCTGATATGGATGATACCTACGATATTCAGAAGGGACTTCATTTTTCCAGAGAGTTTCTTTTAAAAATAGCTCAATTGGAACTTCCCACGGGAACAGAGATGTTAGATCCAATTATTCCTCAATATATTTCTGATCTAATTTCATGGGCAGCCGTTGGTGCACGAACATCAGAGAGTCAGACTCATCGAAGCCTGGCAAGTGGGATGTCGATACCTGTAGGTTTTAAGAATGGTACAGGGGGAAATCTTAATTTAGCTGTAAATGCAATAAATACAGCCATGCATCCCTCCAGTTTTATTGGAATTGATCAACAGGGTAATACCTGTATTCTTCGAACAGAAGGAAACAGATCCTGCCACCTTATTTTAAGAGGTGGAACATCAGGACCAAACTACTATGAAGAAGATGTTGAAGAATCTGTAGAATTGATGGTAGAGGCTAGAATTGATAATCCATCTGTTATTATTGATTGCAGTCATGCTAATTCCGGGAAGAAACATACACGCCAAAGAAGAGTATTCCGTTCTGTTCTTGATCAGGTATTACATGGACAAAAGAATATTGCAGGTATTATGATGGAGAGTAACCTTTTTGAAGGTAATCAGAAATTTACTGAAAAATTTGATGATTTGAAGTATGGTGTCTCTATAACGGATTCCTGTATAGGTTGGAATGAAACAGAGGAAATTCTTCTTTCTGCAGCAGAAGATTTAAGGAATTATCGGAAAAATAAATAAATTACGTCTGTACACAGGGAGACAAAATATTTCCAGGGGGGTGGAAGAAATATGAAAAAAATAACTGTATTAATTGCTACTGGTTTTGAAGAAATCGAGGCTATTACTCCAATTGATATTCTAAGGCGTGGTGGCCTTGATGTAGTTACAGCAGGTATTGGTGATACAAAGATAACTGGTTCTCATGGAATAAAAATTGAATGTGATGCAACTATTGAACAAATAAATGCAGATGATTTTGATGGAGTTGTAATTCCTGGTGGTCTGCCTGGTGCTTCAAATATTTCAGAATCATCAGAAGCTAATCAGTTTATAAAAAGTATGTATCGCGACAAAAAATTGATAGCAGCAATTTGTGCCTCTCCTTCTATGGTTCTCTCACCTTTGAAAATACTTGACGGAATGAAATCTACCGGATATCCAGGTTTTGAAAGTGAATTTAGTGATTTTGTAGAAATTAAAACAGAAAATGTTGTCGTAGACGGTAATTTTATAACCAGCAAAGGACCTGGTACTGCAGCAGATTTTTCATTTGCAATTCTGGAATATCTGCTTGGAAAAGAAAAAATGGATTCTGTTGCACAGAGTATGCTGTTTTTCTAATAAGTATAGTACAAATAGCTTTTCTTCTAACTTTTATAATTATCCTATCCACTTATGCAGACCAATTTAAACCCCGCATTGCAGTAATGCCTTTTAATCCTATTGGAGTTTCTAAAAATGATGCACTGGTTGTTACTGGTCTCTTTGAGACGGGTCTGGTAAAGACTGATAGCTTTAATGTAATTGAACAGAAGCAGGTTAATGAAATACTGGCTGCCCAGGCTTTTACTCTAACAGGTTGTACTGATGATGCCTGTGCTATTGAATTTGGAAAACTCCTGGCAGCAGAACAGATTATTCTTGGTGATCTTTCTACTATAGGCGGTAAATATATTCTTAATGTTAAAATAATAGATGTTGAACTGGGCAAAAATATTAAAGCAGATAGCGTCGAAACATCCAAATTATCAGAGATGACAGCTGCAGCTGAGCTTCTTGCTTTCAAACTTGCCAGTCTTACATATTCAGAAGGGAAAAATGTACAGATTGCCAATGCTTTTCGGGATGTTTTTATAGAAACTGATCCAACTGGTGCAGATATTTATATAAATGGAGTAAGGAAGGGTGTAAGCCCGGGGCTTTTTGAGAAGGTTCCTTTAGGTAATATTACTGTTGGGGAGCATAGCATTGCCCTCGAGGGTAATGGTTACCGATGGGAAGGTTCTGAATCTATTACTGCTAATTGGGGTTAATGGAGAATTATCAAGCTCATCTGGTTTGATCCAAAAGCTAACTCAAAATGGCGATCTGGTACTTTCTGTTGGTGACTATACTGTAAAACTTTCCGGTGATAATTATGAAACTGAAGAAGTATCTATTGCTATACAAAAGGGTGAAAATTCTTTTTTAAATTCTGTACTGAAGCATGACCGGGAGTTTGTACTTAAAGGTTTTACAGAGTCCATCAGGTATTACTCTGAGCTTATCAGTGGTTCCGCCCCTGTTACGACGGAGAATATTAAAGGCTTACTGGATTTACAGAAAGAACACAAACTCTTAGTGTATTTAACTTCAATCCTGAACTTGTTGGCAGATACTGGATTCAGATTGCTATAGATGGTAGTGACTTTGATAATACTATTGTTTTTACAAAAGATGATTATAGTACAAATGATTGTATTATTCCTGCTGGAACTTTGCCCAATAGTTCTACATATTACTGGAACTATTCTTGTGGATGATAACTCTATTATAATTCCAGAATATCCAATTATAACGCCATTGCTAAACAGCAACACCTATTTTTGGCGTGTGAAGATTAAAAATGATGATAATATATGGGGTGATTGGAGTAGTATTTGGAGTTTCTCTATTGAAATTTATTTTACCGAACACATAATCACCAACACTTTTGATAATGCCAGTGATGTTTATACTTTTGATGTTGATAAAGATGGAGATATGGATATTTTAGGAACTGCTAGAGATGCTGGCGATATAGTATGGTGGGAGAATTCATTACAATTATATACAGCAATGATGGAGGAGATTAAAAAGCGATTAGCAGTAGTAGTGTCTTTTATGAAAGGCTCCCAAACTACTGGATTTTTAATAACAGATGTTGAGTTTGTTTGTCTTCACTTTCGTAAAGTTCTTGAGCATATAGCCCTATCTTCTCTGATTGCTAACAAAGAAGAGTACACAAAACAATATAAAAATTTTAAAAGACATTGGAATGCTAGAAGAATCCTTGAGGGTATTGAAAAAATCAACTCTGAATATTATCCTCAACCTACAGTTTAGATTATTGATCCTCATACTCAGAAAGTTAAGGAAACTGTAAAAACAGAGAATGATTATTTATTAAAGAAAGATTTTATAGATATATATGATAAATGTTGCAAAGTCCTTCATACGAGTAATCCATATGGTATTGTTGTGGAGATAAAAACAATACAGGCATACCACTCAGCATGGAGCAATTGAAGGTAAAACACAGATAAAAGAAGTGAAATACTATAACCTGGACGCCATTATTTCTGTCGGTTACCGGGTGAAATCACAACAGGGCACACAATTCCGGAAATGGGCTACCTAGCGTCTTAAGGAAAATAATTGGGGAAGGAGGAATAAATAAAAAAATCCGAAAACAGGGGACAGAGGAATAAAAAATCGCTTCGAGGTTATTTACAAAGCGATTGCATATGGACGAACATTGAAGATTTCATTTGAAGTTAATGGTTCAATTACTGACTTTGGAACCGTTAATACAGCAACAAAATCTCCAAGGGAATTGAATACTTCCAAAGAATAACCTTCTTCTCCTATAGATACAGGATGGTGTTCAACAATAGTTGCAACATCACCTCTTTTTAATCCTTTTTCAGGAATATCTTTGGCTAAGGAAACTTCTTCAAATAATTTATATGTCATGTTATTGCTCCTTTTTATCAGGATACATTGTTATAAACTTTGTGTTTCCTGTTTCAGATTCTATCAACCAAATAGTACAAATTGCAATACTATTATTGTTTGGCCCTAATAGATTACCTCTTATCTCATAGAGTTGACCATATGGTGTATCTTCAATATAACTGGCATCATTTCGTAATATTTGCTTTTTTAAATCATTTTCTAATATTTTCCAATTACCAGCTTTGTATCCGGCTTTTGCTAACCATTGGGATTTATCATTTCGCTTTTTAAAAACTAACAAATATTTTGTAAACTTCTCCTTCGGAATAATTACTTTATCAGTAAGTTTCATTATTAAATTATGAAAGATTATTTTAGAATTTGCAAGGCAAAATCTACCATTCCACAAAAATGGCTTTAACAGATATCAAAAAAATGGGATGGAGTTGCCTGACCCCTTTATTAGGACGCAATTCATTGCGTCCTAATAAAGGGAAAACGCCCTAAATATTAAGAAATCTTAGCTAAAATATCGGCCAATGCAGGATTCTTTTTTATATCTCGTTTTAACCCATCAGCACGAACCGCATTTACATAATCTTTACTCTGGAAAGAATATGTAAACTTTGTATGTACATCATAAGTTCCTTCTACAAGGGCAACTGCATCTTCAGTCATTACTAGTTCTTCATCTGTAGGTATAACAAATACTTTTGTTTTGGAGCCTTCACCTGTAATATCAGTTTCTGCATTTCTCGTTCTTGAGTTCATACTCTTTTCTGGATTTGTAACAATTCCAAGGTTATCCAGGCCTTCCAGCACTTTTGTTCGAATTAAGGGAGCCATTTCACCTACACCGGCAGTAAATACAAGTGCATCTACTCTGCCAAGAGCCGCAGCATAGGAACCAATATATTTTTTTAGGCGGTATACTTCCATGTCCATTGCAAGTTTAGCTCTGTGATCACCTTCTTCTGCTGCTTTCTGGATATCTCTTCTATCAATATACTTTCCTGATATCCCAAGAACACCACTTTTTTTATTTAATGCTTTTTCAATTTCATCTGCACTCAGTTCTGTTTTATTCATTAGATAAAATACAATAGCAGGATCAAAATCACCGCTTCTGGTTCCCATAATAAGACCTTCAAGGGGAGTTAATCCCATAGAAGTATCTATAGAAACACCATTTTTAACAGCGCAGATACTGGCTCCATTACCAATATGACAAATAATAACATTCATATCTGATGGTTTTTTATTTAGGAGAACTGCAGCTCTTTTTGACACGTATAGAAATGAAGTTCCATGATAACCATATCTACGAACATTGTAGTTTTCGTACCATTCATATGGTAGAGCATACATGTATGCTTTTTCCGGCATAGTCTGATGCCATGCTGTATCCATAATTGCACATTGTGGAACTCCTGGCATTACTGCCATTGCTGCTTCAATACCCTGGATATTTGCAGGGTTATGCAGGGGAGCCAAATCTGAAACTTCTTTGAAGGTATTAAGTGCTTCGTCATCAATTATAAGGGATTTATTAAACTTTTCTCCACCCTGTACAACTCTATGGCCCACAGCCTTTATTTCACTCATGTCCTTAATGGCTCCAACATTCTTATCCAGAATAGTTTCCATTATTAACTGAATTGCCTCTGTATGATTTGTACATGTCTGATCTTTTGTGTATGTTTCCTCACCTGTTCTGTTGTGTTCTATAGCAGAATTGTCGCCAACCCTTTCAACTAGTCCGCTTGCGAGAACCTCTTTATTTTTCCAGTCATATACCTGATATTTCACGGACGAACTACCGCAGTTAAGTGTTAAAATTGTCATAATATCTCCTTTGGTTGCATAGCCGAGCAGGGACGAAGTCCCGACCAGGCTTTGGTTGCTGAGATCGTTCCTCAGGACTTCGTCCTTCCGGTACGACTCATAGCCGAGCAGGGACGAAGTCCCGACCAGGCCTAAGTTGTAATGGCGATTAAATGATGATTATTGACTGGTTTGTACAGGAAGTAAAGGAAAAAACAACAAAATATTTAACAAAACATAAAAAATTTCATTTTTTTTGTAAATACTAAAAGTAAAAAAGTAAAAATACCCCTAATAGTAATTATGCAGTTAAAAAATATTATTATTTTTTATTTTATGATGATAATTCACGGTACTTTTCTGTTTGCTATTGAGATAGACAGCAAACTTGACAATAGTCTTTTTATTACAAGAGGAATATATACTAACCTGGAAAATTCCTTTTGCTTCATAAGTGCTTTGAAAACTGAAAGTTCTGAAATAAATACGGATTTTTCTTTTGAAAATAATTTCATAAAAATTGGCAGGGTACAAAGACTGGGAATTTGGAGAGAGCTTTATAATCCTCTTGGAGTTTCTGCTAATTCTGATTTGTTTAAGGAAACTATTGGATTTAGTAAAAATTATTCATTATATTCGGGAGGCCTTTATGGTTTTTCAATGGATTTGGAAGAGGGTACAGGATTTAGCTTTCTTTTTCCTGATAATCCATGGTTAGGAGGGAACTATACAATTTCATTGGATCCTTTTCTAATAAGAGTGTTTGCTTCAGTTTCCGGTGCTCTGAAAACTTCATCAGATGACTGGACAAGTACTTATTCCATTATTCCAGAAACTAATCCTATTCATATAGGACTTAATACTATCATTAAATGGGATAATTTTAATATTGATTATTTGGGAACGCTTTCCGGTAGCAGTACATACAAGTCAGGAATATATAATCGATTATTTTTAGAATTATATATGGGTAAACTGAGTATTAAAAGCTATGGAGGAATTACCAGTCCTTATTTTATCAGCACAGGTGTAAAACTGGTAGAAAAGAGGTATTTGTTAAGTTCCTGGATTGAGCTTCGTCCTTTTAGGTACTGGGAAACTACAGTTAAAGCAGAATATAGTGAAGATCATATTCCTGTGATTCCAGTTTCTTATATTCAAACTTCCGGGAGTACATTCTTTAAACTAAAATATGATAACTCGAAATTTATTTTTAGAACTGAGCTTGGACAGAAATTTGATTTTGACAATTACGGAACTGAGTCTCTGGAAAATATTTTTGATGTAAGACTGGGGTTTTACAGCAAATTATCTCTATTTATTGACTATGGTTTTTCTTTTGATTTTGAATCCATAATTGAACGAAAAATTGAACTTAACTTTAAGGGTAATCTTAAAAAAACAGATGTGGAAATTGTTCTTAAACACAATGAGACAATTTATGAACCTACTTATGAAAATATTTTGAGGTTTAGATTGGATCAGGAATTTAGGAATGGGTCTGTATTCTTTAAGCTTGAGGTAGGGGAGGATTTTCAGCTTGAAGTTTTTTCAATAGGGTTTAAAACAAATTTAGATTGATTTGGAGTAATTGTATGGAATATTTAATGGTCATTCTATTTTTAGTATTTTCAATTCCAGCCTGCATAATAGATATCAAACAAAAGAGGATTCCTGACTGGACTGTTTTTTCCGGAGTGACTGTAATTATTGCTTTTAGACTACTTATTTTAGGTGATCTTATTAAAATAATACTACTTGAATTGATATCTGCACCTCTAATATTTATTGGAATCAGATCTATTACAAAGGGGAAACTTGGAATGGGTGATGTTAAATTTGCAGCCCTGATGGCTATTTATATTGGATTCCCGGGTTGGTTTATTGCTACTGGGGTAGCCTCCCTTTTGGGGCTGTTATTTGCAGTATTAGGTTTATTCTCCGGAAGGTTAAATAGAAATACCAGGATTCCTTTTGCTCCCTTTTTAACAGTTGGAAGTATTGGTGCATACTTTGTAAATTACGATATTTTACTAAATATTTAGGTTTGGATGTAATGAAAAAAAACTGGTTCGTCTTACTTTTAATGTTTCTCATTTTCTCAGTGTCTGCTCAGGAGATAAAGCAGATGGAATTTGTAAACCAGTCAATAAAGGATATTCTTTTTACTTTGGCGCAAACTATAGGAACATCTATCATTGCTGATGATACTGTGGAGGGACAAGCATCATATCATTTTAGTGATACGAACCTTGATATTGCTTTAGAGCATTTTCTTTCCCACTATGACCTCTATTTCTGGAAAAAAGACGGAATCTATTATGTGTCGAAGGTTATGGTGAAATATAATGAAAACACTGGCGCTTTAACACTGTTTGCAAAAGATGTGGAACCACGATTGATTTTTGAAAAGATATCAAAAGAGATAAAGTCTACTATTCTTTTTGATGCACTTCCCCGGGAGCGGTTAACAGTAAATGCTGATGGCTTGCCGGTTGGCCAGGTAATTGAGATTGTAATGCACCGTTTTAATGATTATGAGGTTGAAGATCTTGAAGACTACTACTATGTAAAAAAACGACCTTCGGAAGGTCGCTCTTCCCCGAGGGGTGCTGCTGATACAATTACAGAGGAGAATGGTCTTTTTTCAATTTCTGCTGATTCCATACGTCTGACAGATGTACTCTCAAAGCTTTTTTCAGAATCAGGGACTGAGTATTCAATGATGAAAAGAGGAGACTTTGTCCTTGAAAATATCCATTTCAAAGATAAATCTTTTGATGAATTACTTCGTCTTGTTTTGGAACTCTCTGATGGAGATTTTACTGTACGCAATCATATTTATTACATATTCGATGTTTCAAAAAACGAGATTATGAAGAAGATGGATGATATTGCATTTGTGAAGCTGAATAATATTCCTGTAGAACTGCTTCCCTCTTTGTTCCCGGCAGGGCTTGCGAGTTCATCCATTTTCAAAATAGACAAGGATAATAATGCAATTATTCTTTCGGGCACTTACGAGGAAACAACTCCGGTCAGAGAATTTATTACAAAACTGGAAGCAGAATATGAGGATAAGCAGGTATCAAAACTTGATCTCTCCTTTCTTACTGTGGATGAGCTGTTAAAGCTGCTTCCAGCAAGATTACAAAAGCTTCAGGTCTTTCGGACAGGGAACCAGCGTACACTGATCCTTGAAGCGACAGAAGAGCAGATAGATGATTTTATTTCTTTTGCACATATGATGGACATTCATGGCGGGGGTCTTGCTGTTCCTCTGAAGTATATAAGAGCCGAAGATTTATTGAAGAATATTCCTCCATCTATTAGCGAAAATGATATTGTTAAATCAGCCGATCCGAACCTGATTTTTTTTAAGGGTTCTAAAGAAAAGCTGGATCTATTTCTTAAAGATCTTGAATATATTGACAAACCCATTTCTCAGATCAGGTATGAACTTCTTATTGTACAGTATCAGGAAAGTAAGAATAAAGAGTTTGGTATTACAATCGGAAATGAGATAATGCAGGAAGGAGCTCAAACTTCCATCCTTGGGACTCTTGGTAATCTTATTAACCTGAATCTTGATATAGTAAGCACCTTTGGGTATCTCTTTGCTATTGATTTGAATGCCAAGATAAGTGATTCAGAAGCAAGGATCATGGCTGACACTACTCTAAATGGTCTTACCGGAGAAGATATAAGTTTTCAAAATACAAATACCTACAGATACAGGGATATGGAAATTGATCCTGATACAGGAGAAGCTCAGTCGACGGGGGTGACCCGTGAAATTACGTCCGGTCTTATTGTCAGTATTAACGGTTGGGTTTCTGGTGATGATATGATAACTATGGATATAAAATCCACTGTTTCAAAGAGAGGAGCAGATGTTTCTTCTTCCACAGGGAACCCTCCTCCCACTTCAGAGAAGGTAATCAGTACCCACGTCCGCACTCCCTCAGGGAAGCCTGTGATAATTAGCGGACTTCTTCAACAGGAAAGAGATGTAATCCTTCAGAAAACTCCCTTTCTTAGCAGTATTCCACTTCTGGGATGGCTCTTTACAAGTGAAGTAGAGACATCCACTAACACGGAAATGATTATATATATCGTTCCCTATATCGAGTACCCGGAGAGGGAGAGGATAACAGGCGACAAAATCTTTAAAGAATACTATGAAAATTTCTTCCAGGAAAAGACTGTATGGAACTGACAGAGAATTCCGTACTAATTTCAGATTTTCTGCCTCTTCCTGATGATAAAAATCAATATAGCTCAAACTTTACCCAGGCCCATTCAGCTGTTGTTTTAAAGAGTGATGATATTTCTGTTACTATCGGTATTTGTAACTCTGACAACCTTGAGTTGAAGGAAATACTCTCACATTTTCATGATAAGAAAATTATATACAAACGAATTGATCATGATGAACTGTCAGAATACCTTGGAAAACTTCATGGCGGGCTCGATGATCAGAATCTTCCAGCTTCTTCTTCAGTCAATGAAAAACTGCTCCTTGACAAGATTGCCAATGATGCACCTATAATCAATTTTGTTAACAGCACTATTATTGAAGGGATTCGAAAAAGAGCATCGGATATCCATATTGAAGCTTTTACCAATACTGTAAAGGTTCGCTACCGGATTGACGGAGTCCTTCAGACAGTCAAACAGATATCTCCTTCAATGTTTCCGGCGGTATCATCCCGGATCAAAATTATGTCAAACCTGAATATTATGGAACGAAGGCTTCCTCAGGACGGCAGAACATCGGTCCAGCTGGGTGAGGACAGCCAGGATATTCGTGTTTCCATTGTTCCCACTGCCCGAGGTGAATCTATTGTTCTTAGACTATTAAATAGAAAAAGTACACTCATAGGACTTGATGTAATAGGCCTTCGGAATGAGGGGCTTGTCGATGTAAGAGAAATGCTTAAAACTCCATTTGGTCTGATTCTTGCAACCGGCCCTACCGGAAGCGGGAAAACTACAACCTTAAACTCTATGCTCCGTGAGATGGATAGTGAAAGGCAAAAGATTATAACTATAGAAGATCCTATTGAATATGTGATAGACGGTATTGATCAGATTCAAACTAATGAAGCCATAGGGCTAACTTTTTCTACTATTCTGAAACGTATTCTCCGACAGGATCCGAATATTATTATGGTTGGTGAGATAAGAGACTCAGAAACTGCTAATCTTTGTATCCGGGCTGCTTTAACAGGGCACCTGGTTCTTTCAACACTGCATACAAATGATTCTGTCTCTGTAATTGACAGACTCCATGATATGGGAGTGGAGCCTTTTATGATTGCGGCAGTGTTGAAGACAGCCATGGCACAGCGCTTAGTAAGACGTCTATGCCCTTCTTGTAGAGTAAAAAGAAAGATTAGTCCGATAGAGAAGGAGTTTTTCAGAGAAACCGAAAGTATCCCAGGGCTGGTCGCAAACAAGTTTGCTGCTCGCCCATGCATCCCTGAATATATTTTTGAGCCAGGAGGATGTGATAACTGTGATGGTACAGGATATCATGGGCGGACACTTATACATGAGTATTTCTCCTGGGATGAAGAGATCGAGCGACTAATTGTAGCCGGCGCTAAACACTCAGAGATAAAAGCATATTTGAAAAAAACAGGAATGGTTACTTTATTTGAAGATGGTCTTGAAAAAATAAAAGAGGGGCTTACTACCCTTGCTGAACTTGATCTGGTAATGACAGTCTGATGAACAGGTATAAATGCACAGTTTCTGATAAAAACGGGAAAATACTTAAGTTTATCAGGCCTGGGAGCTCTCCTGCAACAGTTCAGGCAGAACTTCAAAAGGAAGATTACTTTCCAATTTCCATTCGGGACCAGGGTGGAAAAAGCACTAGAAGACAAGTTCGCAGCTCAAGGACTAAACCATCGACAATTGCTGAATTTACAGCTCTGTTATCTATGCTTCTAGATTCAGGTCTTAGTGTAAAAGATGGGCTTGAGATCTTAAAATCTATTACTAAGGATATTAAAGTTAACGCTCTGGTCTGGGCAATAGAAAAAGACCTGAAGGCCGGCTCTTCATTCTATTCCAGTATAAGGAATATAGGACCATCTTTGCCCGTTATTTATTCGAGTATGGTGAAAGTAGGTGAAACAACCGGAGATCTGGCCTTTGTGTTTCGAAAGATAAATAATTATCTTATCAGACAGAAAAAAATACGTGAAAAGCTTGTAAGTTCATTGATCTATCCTGTTATTGTATTGCTTGTTGCCGTATTAAGCATGATCCTTATTTCTACATTTATCATACCTAAAATATCGGAAATGTTTATCGATTTGGGTTCCGGTGTTCCGGATGAGGTTAAACAGACCCTTTCATTTTCCAGGGGTATTTTTACTGTTTTTCTTATTATAATTCCACTTATCGCAATATCAGGTTTTTGCATATCTGTTATAAGGAAACGAAACAGTAATTTTGCCTGTACTATCGATTGGTTAAAACTGAAAATCCCCTTTATCGGATCTTTCAGTGAAGATAATATTTTCTTAAACATTCTGTTTACTTTTGATGCACTAACGTCCTGTGGTGTGACTGTAGAAGATGCTTTAGACGAAGTAACTTCTAATGCTGATAATACTGCTGTTAGAGAAGCGCTGAATAAGGCTCATGAAAAGGTCCTTAGGGGTATTAGTCTATCAGAGGCTCTTGGCTATGAAAAGATTATTCCAACCCGGATTACGAAATGGATTGCAGTTGGTGAGAGGACCGGTAGTATGGGGAAAGTTTTTGTTCAGTTGTCGGATTATTATGAAAATGAACTGGAGAAGAAATCGACGAGATTCATGAGTTTTATTGAACCTGCTCTAATAATATTTACAGGATTAATAGTTTTTGGAATTGTGATGATGGTAATTATTCCTCTGTTTTCAACATTCGGAACAATACTTGAGTAAGGCGGGACAAAGGTTAAAGTGAGAAATGAACTGTTTTCCAGCAATAGCGCCCGGGCAGATAGAAGACTGACCAATTTGTGCAGCAGCAAATCTGTTGATTTGCCCGGGGTAAAGTATAAGTTTTCCATATTGCCTGACAGACAGATGAGCTTTGTTAAAATACTGGATCTGCCTCCGGCTCCGGAAAATAAACTTCGTGATATGGTTCGTTTTCAGATGTTGAAAATCTATCCCGGGGACACTGAAGATGTCTCCTTTGATTTCATCTCCTTTAAAACAGATACAGGATGGAAGATTGTTTTATATATCCTAAAGAAAAATTATCTGAAAGAAGTTATTGATAATAAAAGGTTTGTGGGTATTGTTCTTCCTCTGCAGCTTCTGTCAAAGAAGGAATTACAAAGCTTATCTGACCTGATTATTATTTATCCTGGTATGGTAGAGATATGGAAGTTTGTAAATGGAGTTCCTAAAGAAGTAGAGAGGTATGATCCTGATGAGTTTTCAGTTCAGGATTCACTGATCAATGAAAACAAAATATCCGATCCTGAAAAACTTATGATAATTTATCCCTATAATGAAACACCAAAATGGGAAATAAAAAACATCAGGACTAAGAAATTTTCTGAAACTCTGGATTTTACCAGTAAGGATGCAATTTATTTCCCTGAATACAGAGTAACAACAAGGGATAGAATAACTGCCCCTATTGTTATTACAGCTTTTATGCTCTCTCTTGTCCTGTTAAGCCTAACTACATTGAAACACCAGGATTTTATAAGAAAAGAAAGAGAGGTAAATACCTGGATTGAAAGTATCCAATTAGAGATTGATCAAAATCGTGGGGCTCTGGAGTTAACCGGTAAACTGGAAAATGAGTTAAAAGGGATTAGGGAAGATGCCCCAATTAATGTTTATAATCTCCTCCTTCGAACCAGTAAGGCAATAGATTCAGCTACTGATGTATTGTCTTTTGGGTTAAAGGGAGAGGAACTTACCCTTACTCTTAAAAGCATAAGCGCCCTTAACGATCTTGAGGGTATTAAACTTGCGTTTGGGAATGTACGGGCATCCAATATACGTACTCTGGAAGGTGGTTTTGAGAGTTACACCGTCTGGGTGGAGATAGACCCAGGGGAGACAAACCCGTGAAAAAGAAAATAATAATAATTATATTTTTTACTCTGGCTATAATAAATACTATTATTGCAGGATTTTGGATTTTGGGCATTGGACGAAAAACGGATCTCCTTTCACAAAGAATTGAGAATGCTATAAAATTAGATAGTTCTCTTTATGACAGCACTTCTCTTAAACTGGCAATTTTGTCTCTTGAGGAAGAAGTATCTAAGGCAGGTGCCCTTAAGCGAAAGGGTGAAGAATATAATCCACTTAAAATGACCGAAGAGGTGCTTCTTCTTTTTGAAAAAAACGGAATAAGGGTGATTAGCTATCGCCTGGAAGGAGAAGAAAACAGGGAGGAACTTGTTCTGACCGGGGAAGGACCGCCCGGCTCTGTTTTGAAACTAATTTATGAACTTTCTTTTTCTAAAAGTAGTTTCCGTTTCAATTTTGTTAGTATTGATGCCAGATTCCCAGGGGAACCGGCTATTCTTGTGATCAGGATTACATATGTATAATATTAAACTTGCTGGAGTTCTGCGATTTATTTCTATAATTGTAATCTCTTTGCTTGTCTTTCTATATATTACGATTAATATCGTAATAGATGATATTGCTTTTAAAAGTAGTGATGCACAGCCCAGGAAAGAATATGAATATAGAGCCAGCCCTGGGGGGATGAGTATTCCAGAATTTACATATAATCTTGAATCACTTTTTTCCGGGCAATTAATTCCAGTGATAGCTGAAACAATAATTGTTTCCGAACCGGCCGCCACTGTTGATATCCCGTCATTGAAGTTTATCGGGATGATTGAAACTGATAAAAAGATAATCTACTCCTTTCGGAATATGGATACAAACAGAATGCTTCTTCTTGAGGAAGGCTCCAGTGTCAATGGACTTACTCTCCAGGCTATTGAAAGGTCACCTGCAGGTAGAGGGAAAGTGTTCATACTAAAAAAACAAGGTCATACATTTCAGGTGGGTAAAGAATGAAGAAATACTTTTATAGTTTATTACTGCTTATTACATTAGCTTCCAGTTGTAAGAGTGTGGATAATGGCAGTTTCAGCCAGTTTACTGAGGCGCCGTTATTCGGAATGATTTATGATTCGGAAAGTTCCCCCGTTGCCGGAGCTCTGGTAGTGCTTGATGATGAAAAATCTGCTAAAACGGACATAAACGGCAGGGTTCTGTTCAGTGCAGTATCCTATGGAGAGCATTCGGTTGTGATAACTAAAGATGGTTTTGAAGAAACTCAGATGGTTCTTAACTTTTCAAACCGGGACCAGGTTCTTTATTCAACTCTTTTCTCATTACAGAATATTCTGGATAACCTTGAGAGCTCTATGCAAAACGGTAAAATGTTAGAAGCCAAATCGTTTCTTATGAGAGCTTCAGGAATTAATTCAGAGGATATCCGTTTAAGGTATCTTAATGTTGTATACCTTTCTGAAATGAAAGAATATCCGGAAGTTTTAAAAGAAATAGGTCTGTTAAGGGAAATCTATCCTAATGATCCCTATATTGTTATGACCCAGGCAAAAATACTCTTCTATGGGCTTGAGAGACAGGAAGAAGCATTAGAAGTTCTTCAGAGTATCCTTCCATCAAATAGTAACGAAGAGCTTGAGAACCTTTTAGGGAAAATGACAGAAGAGAAAACAGGAGAAACGAATGATTAAAAAAATAAAAGCCTTGATGAAGAACGAAGATGGATGGACCTTCGTTGAGACTCTGATAGTTATATCCATAGTTTTAATTCTTACAAGCACAGTCGGTTTCATGGCTTTTAAATATGTTGGCAAGGCTAAAATAGTTGCAGCAAGGACACAGATAGAAAATCTTTCCATGGCATTGGATACCTACTTTATGGACAACATGCGCTACCCTTTAGATGAGCAGGGTCTTGCTTCCTTATGGGAGAAACCCATTCTTGAACCGGTTCCGAAGGATTGGGACGGCCCATACCTTAAAAAGAATCTGGCAAAGGACCCCTGGGATAATGATTATGAATATGTAGTGCCTGGGACTAATGGATTACCTTATGGAATCAGTTCACTTGGAGCAGATGGGAATCCTGGTGGTGAGGGAGATGATCGGGATATTACTTCCTGGGAAAATTAAAGTGAATAGGTGCAAAACTACAGAAGGTTTTTTTCTTCTGGATGCTGTTATATCCCTTCTTGTTGTTTCGGTTGTAATTATAGAAATTCTTGTATTTGTTCTAAATGCCGGGGGAGCCGCGGTAAAGACAAATGTAAAGATAACTGAATCTATTGAATTAAGAAACAGGAGTGCCATTGAACTTTTTGAAATACAAAAGTAATACAAAAAGATACCTGGAATCATTACCAAAAAAGAAAGATAGCGGCTTTACTCTGGTAGAAACTCTAATTGCAATTACCCTCATTTCTCTCATTGGAATTCCTGTTTTCATGGTCTTTTCTGAAACCCTTGGTTTTACTGACAAGATTAAGGATCTTAATCGTTGGAACAAGGAGCTGATTCAGCTGGAAAATGTACTTAGGCAATCGGTTTCAGAAGTTAAGGTTCCCTTCTGGATAAGTGATATTGAACTTACTGAAGAAGCCGGTGTTATGAGTGTTCCATACTGGGATGGGAATGCAGACTCCTTTCTTGAAATAGAGATTGAAGATACTATTCTGAAGATAAGCACACCTCTGGGGAGTACAATATTCAAAGGCTATGAAGGATTTGAGGTTAATTTCCTTAAAGACAGCGGGTCAGGGACTATTGGATTGTCCATACTAGTTAAAAAAAACAAAAAAGAAAATATAACATTTCAATGTGCCTTTGGCTCAATTGGAAGAGATCTTTTTAATGAGTGAGGTACGAGACTCGCAGATTGGGTTGCATAGCCGAGCAGAGAGCTTGCGAACGACCAGGTACCGAACTGAAAAATTAATAATGAAAAATAAAGATAACGGTTTTTCCAGTATACAGACAATGCTAATCCTGTTTATTTTAAGTCTCTCTGTTTTGGGCCTGGGAACCGGGATCTCACTGACACAGAAATATTATCAAAAGAATGAAGTAATTCAACAAGATCTCATTCTGCTGAAGACTGAAGTTACAGCAATAATTAAACAGCTTGAAAGTGACCCTACACCGGAATCTGATTCCAGTACCGATCCTGTCTGGAGCTATATTGAGGGCAAGGCTGGTGAATATGAAAATCTGGAACTGTCCGATGTTTCCAGCAGAATCAATCCCAATTGGGTAAGATCTGTATTTTTTGAAAGAACTGATCTTAAAAATTTCCTGTTAAATGGAGTTTCTCCTGATATATTGAAAGATCATAGAACTGAAACAGGCTATGTCCTGGATCTCTATTCTGTGTACTCTGAATTGATAGATCCTGAAGCCCTGGAAACCTACTTTACCCCTTACAGCTATCTGAACGTTAATACGGCTTACGAGTATGTCTTAAAGGATATGTATGAGCTCTTAACGGTCGATTCAGGAGGGGCTGAGAATTTTCATGCCTTTATAGCAAACGCTCTGAGTGAAAAGCATATTATTACAGAAACTGAGCTTCAAAATACTACAGGAAGCGATTACGAATCTATTTATCCCATTATAAGTACTCTTCCCGAGATGAATATCCATTTTATCCCGGAGCTCCTTTTGGAACAGGTTCTATCCTATCCATACGGCGGAAAGGTGATAGAGAATAACAGTTCA
>JAQIBN010000105.1 GCA_027859095.1 Spirochaetia bacterium
GATTCAAATTCCTCTTTTCTTGAATACTGGTGAAATATACTTCTTCCTGTTGAATGGGTTGCAAAAGCACAGACCTCTTCAAGAAGAATATCCTGTTTGGAACCGTATCCACCACCAACTCTCTCTTTTATTACTCTAATTTTATTTTCACTTATTCCAAGAACAGACGCTGTAATTCTACGTACATGAAAAGGAACCTGAGTGGAACAGTGCATAATAAGTCTGTCTCCATCCATCTTTGTGTAAACAACATGCATTTCCAAAGGTGTACACTGAATATGGCTTTCGGGTTGATATTCTCTTTCGATAATAACATCTGCCTCTGCAAAACCCTTTTCAACGTCCCCTATTCCATCAAAAACACTTGCTGCTATATTTTTTCGGGGATCTCCACCAATAGGAAACTGATAGATAATTTTTCCATCTCTTAGACTAAATTTTTTATTTTGGGCTTCCAGATCATCAGGAGCACCCTCAGCATAGATAATTTCGCCATCATGAATAAGTGGAGCTCCGGGAGCTGAGGATTCATCAATAGTCATTACATGTTTAAGTACTTCATATTCAACTTTAATTTTTGACAAGGCCAGTTCTGCAATTTCATAACTGTCTGCGACAACAGCCGCAACTCTGTCTCCAACATGATTAACCTTTTCACCAAAAAGCCTTCTATCATAAGGTGATGGCTCAGGAAATCCCTGACCAGCCTGAGTATACCAGGTATCAGGTGTATTTTTGTGGGTAAGAATAGTTACTACACCTGGTATTTTTTCTGCAACAGAGGTATCTATACTTTTTATATAAGCACTTGCATGAGGGCTTCGAAGCATCTTTAATACTGCTGATCCTTCTTCCCTTCTGTCTTCTACAAAAACTCTTTCACCTCTTACCAGTTTAGCACCATCTACCTTACGTTTTACTTTACCAACAAATTTAAGATCTTCTCTAAATTCAGGAGGTATTGTATTTTTGTATTCAGGGTCTTTTTTTCTCTCCAGAGCCAGTGCAACAGCTGTATAAAACTGTTCATAACCACTGTCTCTTATAAAAACAGCAGACATTGCATCTTTTATATCCTCTTTAGAGGGAGTAGGAATTCTATCCAGAAGATCTGTTAATATTAGAGCTGCTGCAGGAATATTATAAGCAGACTGAACTATACCTGCATCAACCATTGCTGACTGAACAGGAGATAGAATACCATGATCAGAAAGACTTTCTACTGTTTTAATATCAGAGCCTTCCACCTGAGCTGCTATAACAAGAGATGAGGTTACAATTTTACCATCCAGGAGTATTGAATCTGTACCTGCAAATGAAAAACCATCATCACTATTTCTAACAGAATTAACCCCTGTCCTAAATAGAAGTTCACGTAAATTTTCACCCGGTTCTGTGAATACCTGCTTTGGTGTACCATTTAATATAAAATTAAGTTTCATTATTTATGCCCCCTTCCTTGACTGCTCTTTAAAAGACAGATCTATGGAATGAGCTACCATTGTTCCAGCTAAATATTTTTTATATTTTGCTGATCCTAGAAGATCACCAATAGGATTAACTTCCGCTTCAACAGCTACTGCCAGATCAGATCCTGAAAGACTTCCATTTAAAACACTCTGTTCAAGTTTTTTTAATCGAACAACATGTTTAGAAACACATCCTACGACTATTACAACTTCCTTTTTGGAAACCATAACTGCAGTTGTTACTGAAGGATATGATCCGGAAGATTTATAAACCGCATCTACTACACATACCCCATCCAGAGGTGGAAGGATTATACGTTTAATAAGACTTATTTTCTCTTCGCGTGCATACTTCTCAACACACATTATTCCTTCATCTACAGTCTCAACATCTGCTTTTAATGCTATTAAACAGGGGATAACATAGGAGTCGGCTCTATTTGCCGCTATATTACCACCAATGGTGGCCATGTTTCTAATATTTCTGGAAGCAATATACTTAGCTGCTTTTTTAAGTGCATCTGGCATTTTATCTGAATCAATAATTTCCTGAAGAGTTACACCGGCACCTATAGAAATTGCTGAACCTTCTTTACCTATCTCTGCAGATAAAAGATCCTTAAGTAGAATTACCTTTTCAATCTCCGGCTTCCCTTCTTTTAAACGCTGCTGTGTAACTGGAGTCCAGTTAATTTGCGTACCACCACTAAGATAGTACACATCATCACTTTTTAATTTTACCGCTTCCTCAAAAGAAACCGGCTTAAAAACTTCTTTTATCATTTAAGCCTCCTTGATCATCCTCTCGGAGATCATATTTGCTTTATCAGTTAATTTTTGCTCATCAACACCTGTGAGCCTGCCGTTTTCAACAGCAATTTTACCATTAACAATGGTATACTCTGTGCCATGATTGTAACCAGAAAAGATAAGGGCTGCTAGTGGATCGGACAAAGACCCTGCATATTCCATCTTGTTAATATTGAATATGGCCATATCTGCAGCCCAGCCTTCCTGAAGCTGACCAACCTTTTCAAAGTTAAGAAGCTTAGCCCCATTCTCTGTTGCAAGTTTAAAAATATCCTTTGTTTTTACAGCATCAGCTCCATAGTGGACTCTTTGAAGAAGTAATGCATTCCTCATTTCTCCCAGCATATCTGATGTATCATTGGAGGCTGAACCATCAACACCCAAGCCAACATTAATATCAGTCGGAAGCATCTCCGTAACCCGGCAAATACCGGAACCAAGTCGCATATTAGAAGAAGGACAGTGTGCTATGTGCGATTTTGTCTCGCTAAGAAGCTTTAGTTCATCATCATTAAAGTGGATACCATGGGCATAGAAAACATCCTCACCTATAAA
>JAQIBN010000129.1 GCA_027859095.1 Spirochaetia bacterium
TCAAAATTATTAGCTGACATACTTTTTTCTTAGCTTATCAAATACTACTTCAGCATCCATTAATTCTTTACCGGAATTTACTTCTTCTTCGGCTTCAGATAATTTCTGATATAGATCTAATTTTGCCATTGTCATCTCATATGTTTGTATACTCATAACAACCATATCACCATATCCATTTTTAGTGATAAATATTGGTTCTTTTATTTTATGACATAATCTTGATATTTCAGTTGTATCTCTCAAATCTTTTATTGGACGTATTTGTGGCATAAAACTTACTCCTTTTACTATATTATGCCTTAATTATAGCATATTTATGTTATATATTCAATTTATAACAAGGAAAAATGTTGGCTCATATGTGAAGACATACAAAGGATTATTTCGTGTAAGCCCCAGACAACCCTGCAGGAATAAACCTGCCGGCACCTCTTTTTCCAAGGAACTCATTATTTTCAAGAATAATTTCACCCCGTAGAATCACTGTCTCCGCCCTACCCTTTACTTTCATTCCATCATATGGAGTATAACCAGCAACTGTATGACGATTATCATTTCGTAGAACAGACTCTTTAGCAGAATCAAAAATAAGAATATCTGCATCTGTTCCAGGCTCTAAACTACCCTTTAAAGGATACAAACCAAAAGCTTTTGCAGGTTCAGTGGAAAGCAGAGAAACAAGTCTGGTAATATCAATCAAACCTTTTTCCACACCATCTGTATAAACAATCTGAAGCATTTCCTCTGTCCCTGGAACACCGGGAAAAATAGTTCGGCAATCATTTGACTGAAACTTCTGCTCCAAAGTAAACGTACAATGATCTGTAGCAATTATAGAAATATCCCCGGAGACTACCCCACCCCATAATGCTTTATTATCGGCAGATTCACGCAGTGGAGGTGTCATTAGAAATTTCTGGGCTCCTTCCTTTTTAAGAAAATCATTAGTTATAGTTAGATAATGAGGGGTAGTTTCAACTACAACATTTACACCATCAGCCTTTAATTCCCGAACAGCATCAAGTCCTCTGGAAGATGATAAGTGGACAATGTATATAGGCATATCCAGACTGCCTGCAATCTCCCCATAATCTTTAATTGCCCTATACTCAGCTTCAGAAGATCTTATAACAGGAAGAAGTTCTGGTGGATAGGGTTTATTTTCAACCTGCTTCGAGTTTGCTTCAATAATATCATCATCTTCAGCATGAATTGTAACAAGAATTCCAAGATCCTTACACGCTTTAAATATCTCTTTAACAGGATCTTTTTCTATAAAATAACCTGCATTTTTATATGTGGTAAATATTTTAACAGCAGTAACACCAAGTTTCTTTAATTCTTCAAGTTCTTTATTAACATCACCATCTACTCTTGTAATTACCTGATGCTGAGCCCAGTCTATGGCCATTTCTCCTGTTGCTTCAGAATTTCTATGAATAGTTCCTTCTGCAATTTCCTTATCTGGAAGATGATCTGCAAAATCGATAACAGTTGTAACTCCACCAAAGGCTGCAAGGACACTTCCTTCATAAAACTTATCAGCTGCAACTGTTCCCCGGGAGACCAATTGGTAGTGAGTATGTGCGTCTATAAGACCAGGCATTACATATTTGCCTTTTGCATCAATTATTTTCAGTTTAGATGGTAACTCTATATCAGAGAATGAATCCTTAACAGATTTAATTTTATCATTTTCTATAAGAATTTCTTTATCTTCCATTTTTTGAGCAGAAACCAATCTGCCATTTTTTATTAGTATATTCATATTAATAGAATACCCAAAATTAAAAGATAAGTATATACTACAACAAAAAAGGGGGCAGATATGAAGCGGGTGTTATTAACTGGTGGAAATGGTTTTATTGGGACAAGATTCAGAGAAGCTCATCATCATAACTTTGAAATCCTTTCTACTGATGTTGATCAACTTAATATCCTGAACAAAGATAAAGTTGAAGATGCTCTCAACCTTTTCAAACCTGACTATGTTATTCATGCAGCAGCTATAGCTCTTACAGATTTCTGTAATGAGAACCCCGATAAGTGTCGTGAAATAAATGTAATTGGAGCTGTAAATATAGCAGAAGCATGTAAAAAGACAGGTTCAAAGATGATATTTTTAAGTACAGAACAGGTATTTAATGGAAATCGCGAATCCGGACCTTATTCAGAAAGTGATACACCACTACCTGATACCATGTATGGTAAAAACAAACTTGAAGCTGAAAATTTAATAAAAGATATCCTTGATGATTATTTAATTCTAAGATTTACCTGGATGTTCGGCATCCCTGAAAGGTTTAGACCTCTTGCAACAAATATATTATGGAGTACAATTGAGACTGTAATGAAGGGTGAACAGATAAAGGTTCCTGTTTATGAATTCCGCGGACTTACATACATTAATGAGTTAATGGATCAGTTTGATAAAATAATGGATCTCCCAACAGGGACATACCATGTTGGATCAAACAATGAAAAAAATAGATATGATATTGTCTGCCATATTCTTAATGAGATGGGTTTGGAATATAGAATTGATGAACTGATAATTAAAGATGAAGAAAAATACAAAGATAATCCACGGGATGCAAGACTGGAAACATCACGAGCTCAATCTCATGGCATAGAGTTTTCTGAATCAATGGATGCGATTAGTCGTTGTATTCGGGAATATCACCTGGAAATCAAATAAATCAGCCTTATAGAAATCTATTAAAGGATTGCATCTCTTCTTCAGAATAAGACCTATTTGTCTGAAAAGTCGGATACTGTTTATGAAGAATTTTATATTTGTCCCTTGCAAGAGGATTAAAATTTAGCAGCTCGATCCTAATATCAGCCCTTATACTGTAAACATAATCTCTTATATTAATTATATTTTCTTCTGTTGCAGTATATCCCGGAATAAGAGGTACCCTAACAAGAATATTCTCTGTTTTTTTTGACAGCCTTTCAAAATTACTCTTAATGAGTTTATTTTCAACACCTGTGTATACTTTATGTTTATCATTATCCAGAATTTTAAAATCTACCAGAAATAGATCAGTAAATGGAACAAATTTAAGCAAGTTTTCTTCCATCCCAAACATCGCTGTTTCTACTGCGGTATGTATATCATACTCTTTTATTGCTTTTAAAATTGATAAACTGAATTCATGCTGATAAAGAGGATCTCCCCCGGTTAGAGTTATACCTCCACCGGATTTTTCATAAAAAACCTTGTCTTTTAAAAGTTCACTGGCTACCCATTCTGTACTTTTTTCCTCGCCTGTTATGGATAAAGCTGCAGTTGGACAAACATCAGTACACCTGCCACAAAGAGTACATTTATCATGATCTATTTCAATATAATTAGGATCCTGTCCTCCCTTTGTAAGAGCATCGACCGGACAGTTTTTTACACACTCTCCACATTTAATACATTTACTGCTAAAATACCATAAAATTGGATCCAGTGGTATTCCCTCAGGATTCTGACACCACTCGCATCTAAGTGGACATCCCTTTAAAAAAACAGAAGTTCTTATACCCGGACCATCATGAATTGCAAAACGTTTTATATCAAATACTGTACCTGTCACTGATTACATCTCATGAGCGGTTCTTTCAATAATTTCATTTTGTAAATCTTTTGCAAGTTCAGTAAAATATGCAGTATAACCTGCAACTCTTATAGTAAGATTCTTATATTTATCAGGATACTTTTGTGCTTCCAGTAAATCATGCTTATTTACTACATTAAACTGTACGTGATGAATTTTAAGCTCTACAAATGTACGAAGAAACTGATTAAATTTTTCTCTATCCTCCTTGTTTGTAAAGAAGGAAGGTAAAAATTTTAGATTTAACAAAGTACCATTACTGGCCAGATTTGACTTTAACTTGCTAACTGAGTTAAGAACTGCTGTAGGACCTTTAATATCCTGACCATACATAGGAGAAACTCCTCCATCTGCCAGGGGTGAACCTGAAAACCTTCCATCCGGACTTGCACCAACATTTTTTCCCATAGGGACATGGGCAGATACAGTGTACAGTCCCATATGGTATCTCCCTCCCCGGATATTTTGAAAATTTTCCAGGCTATGAGCAAAATAATCGGCCCATTCGGTACCGAACCTATCTACCCAGCTTACATCATTACCGTATTTTGGAACTTTGTGTATTACACTTTGCCTCAGGCTTTCATAACCTTTCCAGTTTCCCCGTAATGCCTTAATAAATTCTTCCTTCGATATCCTTTTTTCAGAAAAAACCATTTGTCTAAGGACAGCCATACTATCTGCAACATTGGCAACCTGTATAGCCTGAATACCCGACAGATTATATTGAGCACCTCCGGCAGTAACGTCCAACCCCTTTTCTGTACAACTTTTGATTACCGAGGAAAGAAAAGGAGAAGGCATCATAACAGCATGAGCTCTATCCACAAATTCAACGGCTTTCATCATTTTATTAACAAAAAAATCAATAGTTTTTTTATAGGCATCAATGAGATCATCGAAAGAGGAAAAATCTTCCAGCGCACCAGCAGAAAACCCCTTTGATTCACCGGTTAAAAGACATACTCCATCGTTTATTGAAAGCTCCAAAGCTTTTAAAAGATTAAACATAGCAGCATCACTCCAACCCAGGTTATTTCCCTGAGTTGAAAGCTCAACACACCCAACCAAGCCATAATCAACAGCGTCCTTTTTACTTATTCCCACTCTTTGAAGTGAGGGGATGATAGATTCATCATTTACAATCTGAGGCATTCCACTCCCAAGACCTATTACCTTTGAACAGGTATCAATAAATTCATCACTGGAACCATTGTACAATCTTGCAGTCATATTGGGTTGTGGAAGCCCCAGATGTTCCTGGGCTTTTAGAATCAGGAATGTAAGAGCATTTGCTGCATCCTCACCGTTTTCATCCTGTCCGCCTATGGAGATATTAAACCCAATAGGAAAACCGGCAAAATAACGTGCTCCCTCTGAATTTCTCATGTAAACAATCTTATTAAAATTAAGATGCAGTGCTTCCAACAGTTCAAGAGCATCAGATAATGAGAGTTCTCCGTCTTTTATATCCTTCTCAAAGAATGGAAACAAATACTGATCTATACGACCTGGGGAAAAAGAAGAAGCATTGGATTCCATCTGCAAAATTACAAATAGAAACCACATAGACTGAAGGGCCTCTCTAAAAGTTTCAGGAGGTCTTCTAATTATTGCATTACAAGTATTAGAGATAGTCATCAGTTCCTGTTTACTATCATTGAGAGAATTTATTTCAGCCAAAGATTTTGCAAGAACAGCGTACCGTTCAATAAACCTCAATGCACCCTTTAAAACTATTTCTACAGATTCATAAAATTCTGCTTTCTGGTGATCTTTATTAATTGATTTATGGGACTCAAGCTCATTCAAAAGGCCTAATGGTCCCTTACCAAGCCACCCTTTAACATCGGGAATAATATGCCCCTGAGCATGGTCTTTCTGATTTATTTTAACAACTCCGGAAATTGCTGATATTTCATTACCGCAATTTGTATTTATATATTCCTCAAGTGTTCTTCCCTTCCAAAAAGGGACAATTTGTTCAAAGAAATCAACTTTATCCTTATTACGAACGCTGAATTTATCCTGAGCACGAAAAGGTAATGTATCAATCTCTTTCTCTACCCAGGATATACCTGCTTCAGGGAATACCACCCCATCTCTTATTCCAACTGTCCTGTTACCTACAAGAAGTTCATCATCATCTATATTAATAGTTATCAACTCAAGAGAATCAGATAAAGCTTCTGCCCTCTGAAGGGATCTGGACTTTCCTTCTGTTCTTTTGTAGCTGTCTGTAATAATTAGAGCCTGTTCAAGAGATAAAAACCTTTCATTGTTTATAATTATATCTTTCATTTGAGTAATTCTAGTAATAGGTTCCAGTTTTTCGATTTTCGGAATTAAACCTAATAATTTTTTATCAAACCCTACTTCCATTTCAATACCCTCATTCCGTAATAATATTTAGTTTACACAGATATATTTCTTATGTATAGAACTCGGATCTATACATTTTCCATAAAGAGCTTTTTCTTTGTCATGTGAATATGTTTTTCCTTTCATATGAGCATATATCAATCCCATAGAACATTTTTATAGTTTTTAGATTGTTTGTACAGTTTAATAAAAACAGATATTGATAGCTGCAGAAACCAATGAAATACATAAACAAACTTTTAGCATTCATTATTTTTACATTTATTTTAACCTTGACTGTATCATCTGAAGAAGTTGTTCGGATCAGCTTTGTAGTTTCTGAGACATTAATAGAACATGCTGATAAAGAATCTACATTAGCAGTTCTAAATAGTTACTATATTAATACAGAATCTATGATTCTTCCCTATCTCGAATTGGAATGTACACAGTGTCTAATCATGAAACCATTATCCTTCCCATGCCACATCAGGTCAAGGAAAATGATACTGCAATATTATATAAAGTATGATAGGATTTTTAGAATGACTACTGGATTTGGAAAAAATAGAGCTAAACTCAAGACTAAAATTCTTCTTCTTATATTTCTTATTCTTCTTATTCAGATAACAATTATCAGCTCATTATCTCTTTTTATTTTTAACAGACAGATAAGCAGAACTGCAGAGATTGAGTTAACCAGAGAGCTTAATAGTACAAAACTCTCTCTGGAAGGTTTGAAAAACAGATTGTACAACAGAATACATCTTCTTAGATACACTCTAGAGAGCATGAAGGAAAGTGAGCTAAACCGGCTCCGGCTTTTTGATATTATAAGCACCCATTTTTCATCAATCAAAGCCGATAGAGCAGTACTTCTTAATGAAGAAGGAACTACTATTTTTTCCCTTCACAGGGAAGGTTCTATCTATCCGGTGGAAAAAGAACTCAATTTAGGTGATTTCCGATTTGTGGTGAACAAGATTGTACTGAGTAGAGAAAGCAAATCCGGACTGTACCTTGTTTCCGGAACAAAAATATATCATAACTCTGGAAAGAGGTTCTATCTCTTTTTTATAAATAATCTTGACAATAATTTTGCAAATAATCTGTTTAAGGAAACAGGTATCAACTTTGCTTTATTTTCAGGGGACTCTATTTTTTCCACAGTAGTTCCGGAATTCAAACTACCTACGGGCAGTATTACCAAAACAACCCCAATCTGGATATCTTCCATTCCCTATCTAGCCAAAATTGAAACAATATCTACTGATATCCCGGAAGGAGTAACCCTTGTTGTGCTTAGGTCTGCTCTTCAGGATAATCTTTACAAAAGACAGTTAACATCTATTTTCCTTGCCTCATTTTTTATTACACTCATTGTATCTCTTGGATATGCAGTAGGAATAACAAATAGAATTTTAGTACCTTTCTACGAACTTAATTCCTGGATGTCAAAATATCTTGAGACAGGAACACTTGAAGAGCTGACAATAGAAAGGAAGGATGAAATTGGTTTTCTAACCCGCACATCCAGGACTATCGTTCAGAAACTGATCTCTGAAGAAAATATCATTCGTAAGCAGCTGGATGAAATTTCATTCCTTAATAAATACAATACAGAAATTATGAATAACCTGAAAGCAGGTGTGCTGATGGTTGAATACAATGGATCTATAAGTTTTTATAATAATTTTTTTGAATCACTTCTTGAACTAAAAGGAACAGATATAAAAGGACAGTATATAGAGAATATTTTCAATGAATATTTTATACCTGAGGGTGACTGGCCGGATTATCCTTCCATAGATCTAACCAGAGATCATGAATATCCAGTTCGTCTTAAATCCGGAATACCGGAAGAACTTAAGTTTATTGTCAAAATATCACCCCTGCCTGAGTCTGGTGACAGCCAGAAAACCCTTATTTTAATGGGTGATATTACTGCAACAGAAAGGTTATGGAACAAAATAATGGTAACTGAAAAAATATCTTCAATGGGTCTTCTTTCTGCAGGGATGGCCCATGAAATTAATAATCCTCTGGGTTCCATTCTTTCCCATATCAGCTATCTTAAAACTGTGGAAAAAGATGAAGAAAAAATTGACTCTATAAAATGGATTGAATCCGAAACAAGAAGAATTGGAGATATTGTAACAAGAGTTCTAACATTTTCAAGAGAGAGTGAGAGTAAATCCGAACCCTCCAATATTAACAGTATTATTGAGGAAGTTATTGACATAAGCAAATTTAGTATAAAAAACAGAAAAATAGAGATAAAAAATAAACTATGGAATAAAGAATCACTTATTTCGACCATAGCCAAAGATGAATTTAAACAAATCTTTCTGAACCTGTTTCTAAATGCTACCCAGGCAATAAGAGAAAGCGGTATAGTTACCATAGAAACAAAGAGGGATATGAATAATATTTTAATTATCATCTCAGATTCAGGTCATGGAATAAAAGCTGAAGATCTTAAAAATATTTTTAATCCCTTTTTCTCTACAAAAGCATTAACAAATACTAGCGGCCTGGGCCTATCTATAACCTATAGCATTATACAAAAAGCAGGTGGGGATATTGAGATAGCCAGTATTCCCGAAGAAGGAACTATTGTCAAAGTCAAACTACCTAAGCTGAAAATAAGGGAACACAATGATGAATATCCTAATAGTTGATGACGAAGCAGGGCTCCGAAGTGGAATCGTAAAAAGATTGTCCATTGAAGAATACCATATGTTCGAGGCATCCAATACCCTGGAAGCTCTGGAAATTATTCAAAATGAGCTTATCAATATTATTCTTCTTGATCTACGATTGGGGGAAGAGGATGGTTATCAGTTTTTAAAACTTCTTAAAAGCAAAGAACCTCAAATAAAAGTAATTATTATAACCGGATACGGAACAATTAAGAGTTCTGTAGCATGTATAAAAGAGGGTGCTTCAAACTATCTGACTAAGCCGGTAGATGCAGATATTTTAATATCTACTATTAGCAGTGAAGTAGAAAAGATTGATCTTTTTGAGGAAAACATTGGTTTAAAACAGAGTATCAAAGATTTTACAGGTGCAAGCAAGCTTCTCCAGCCAGGAAAATCACTCCCGACACATATAGATACCCTGGTAAATAAGATAAAAGATTCGAATGTCACAATTTTAATTAGTGGAGAAACAGGAACAGGCAAAGAAGTTACAGCCAAAAAAATCCACTTCTCAGGAACATATAGTCAAAAACCTTTTATAGGTCTCAACTGTTCAGTTTTTAATGACAACCTAATAGAAAGTGAACTTTTTGGTCATGAAAAGGGAGCATTTACAGGTGCAACCATGCGAAAGCTCGGTCGATTTGAAATTGCTCGGGATGGAACATTATTTCTGGATGAAATTGGTGATATGCAGATGAATATGCAAATAAAACTGCTTAGGGTTTTAGAAGAAAAGGTATTTGAACGGGTGGGAGGAACCCAAAAGATAAAGACCAACTGTCGAATAATAGCTGCAACACACAGGAATCTTAAAAAGGCAATTAGAGAACATACCTTCAGAGAAGACCTTTATTATAGATTAAATGTTGTAGAAATAAAACTGCCACCCTTAGTAGATCGTATTGAAGAAATTCCTTTTCTTGTAAACCAGTTTATTGAAGATGCCAATATAGAATATGGAAAAAATATACGAACAATTGAAAGCAGTCTCCTGGATCAACTGAGAGGATACAATTGGCCGGGGAATATTCGTCAGTTAAAGAATGTTATTACAAATGCAGTTTTACTTGCCAGTGAGGATACTATTACATCTTTAAATATTCCGGCATTTCAATCGTCCGAACAAAACTTAAAAATGTCAGACTCTATTGACCTTAAAGTTCTTATAGAAAATGAAACTGGAAATATCGAAAAGAAAGTTATCAACAAAGTTTTACTGGAAGAAAATCGAAATATTACAAATGCAGCTGTCAGACTTGGTATATCAAGAAAAACTCTGTATAAAAAAATTGCGAGTTATAATTTATGAATAAAGCAATAATCATAACTTTAGGTGCCATCCTTATTATCCTATTTATATTTCTATTTTTGGTTTTAAATAACCCAGGAATTCTCCTTCAAAACAGGATCAAATCTGTAAATTACGTGAACCACAATACCCTTGAAATATTCAGCTGGTGGACAGCAGGAGGGGAAGCCGAGGGCTTAAGAGAACTCTACAGATTATACAATCTCTCCAATCCCGGAGTTGAAATAGTCAATGCAACAGTTGTCGGCGGAGCAGGTACCAATGCCCAGGCTGTACTGAATACGAGAATGGAAGGGAATAGTCCACCAGACTCATTCCAGGTACATGCAGGACCAGATTTTGTAGAAACATGGGTAAAACAGGGACTTTTGGAACCTATAACCTTCCTCTACGAAAATAATGGATGGATTGATAAGTTTTCCCCGGATGTTATCGAACGCCTAAGCTATGAGGGAGAAATCTATGCTGTCCCTCTCAATATCCACAGGGGAAATTTAGTTTGGTTCAATACATCTATTTTTAGAAAATATAAACTCACCATCCCTGAAACACCGGAAGAATTTTTTAGCACAATGGAAATCCTGGCAAACTACGGAATAACTCCTCTTGCCCTGGGTGATAAAAATATATGGCCTACCATACGACTCTTTGAGAATATTCTGATTGCAAGGCTTGGTGGAGAAAACTATAAAGGTCTATGGACTGGTACAATTCACTGGAATTCAGAACCTATTAAAACTGTTCTGATGGATTTGCTCAATATGCTGGAATACACAAATTCTGACCATTCTGCTCTAACCTGGGACGAAGCTGTGCAATATGTAATTGACGGTAAATGTGCAATGATAAGCATTGGAGATTTCGCAGAAGGTTATTTCCGGGCAGAAGGACTTACTCCGGAAGAGGATTTCGGATGGTTTACATTTCCAGGCTCCCAGGGAGTATTTTCCATGTTCTCAGACACATTTGCTCTTCCAAAAGATGCTGAACACAGAGAAAATGCCATTCAATGGCTCGAGCTCTTAGGATCAAAGAGAGGACAAGATGTCTTTAATCCCATAAAGGGATCAATTTCTCCTCGGATTGACAGTGATATCCGGTACTATAATAATTACCTTAAATTAGCCCGTGAAGATTTTTCCTCCAACTTTATAGTTGGAAGTTTTATACAGAATGCCGAAATTACTGCTAAATGGAAAAAACAGATTACTGAAATTATCCTGAAGCTTATAATAGACAGAGATGTTCCCAGGGCTGCACAATCTCTTCAGGCTGCCGCCAATAAGCAGATTAATTCAGAATAATAATATTTCTCCTATCCATATTCCTTAATCATCCTGAATCAATTGTTACCTTTGGGTAACAGTGTTACCTCACGGTTACAATTTAAAAATAATTTATTCTTGTAATCTATAAAAATATTAATAGAAAATACCTCTCAACTCTTTCTAACACAATTCTAACAGAAGTTTTTAACTTATCCATGACATGGCACAGATATTGCTAATGTAAACTAAAGCAATAAAATATTTTATGGAGGAAAAGATGAAAAAATCATTACTGATTATGTTGATCCTTGTTCTTGTAACAAGTTTCAGTCTCTATGCTGGTGGAAAAACCGAAGAAGCGCCCGCAATGGAAGTAGATAATAGTGTAGAGGTTCTGCACTGGTGGACATCCGGCGGGGAAGCTGCTGCACTTAACGTTCTAAAAGAAGACCTTGAAAGTAAGGGAATTGAATGGATAGATTCACCTCTTGCAGGTGGTGGTGGCGAACAGGCTATGACAGTACTTCGTTCGAGAGCAACAGCGGGAGATCCACCTGCAGCAGCTCAGATGCTTGGTTTTGATATCATTGATTGGGCAGAATTAGGCTTTCTTGCGAATTTAAATGATGTTGCAGAAAAAGAAGGCTGGGATGCTGTTATTCCTGACGCTCTAAAGAAATTCTCAAAATACAATGGTGTATGGATTGCAGCTCCTGTTAATGTTCACTCGACAAACTGGGTATGGGCAAACAAGAAAATTTGTGATGAACTTGGAATTGTTACTCCTATAAA
>JAQIBN010000194.1 GCA_027859095.1 Spirochaetia bacterium
TAGAAATAAGAAAATTTATTTTATTATAAAATCGTTCGACAATTTGCTTTTTTTCTTTCTTTATATTCATTACCTCAATGTAAAATGATTCAATAATTATTTCGTCCAACTTTTCTGTCAATTCTTTTATTTCAGCAGATTTTCTTTTAATATATTCATTACTATTTTTTAGACTTAATCTATTAATAATTTTTCCTCTCATTTCACCACCATAATTTATCTTTTTACTACATTTCTCCTATTCCTGTTTTTTTGTTCAATACAATATAGTACATCTCTCAAATTCCTTACCACCTAAATCCATTATAATCCTTCCCTGCCCTTTGAAGTAAATTCTCCTCCATCACCCAAAATCCAACTCCTGTTCCTTCTTCCTCCCCTGCAACTCCTCCCACTTCTTAGCCGCCTCCGGATGCAGTTCCTCAAACAGATCCCGTCCCTCAAACTCTCCATAATCAGAATGTGCCACCGCCAAAGAGGGGTCTTTCTTTATCTTTGCCATTACCCGGTCCGGCCAATAGCGCATGGCCAGGTGAGACCAGTCGAAGTCTTTCTTTCCCTTTGGAGTCGACAGGGATTCCCACCATTTTTTGGGGTCTTTCCATAATGGAAGAACCAGTTCCCAAAGGGCTGCGGAGTTTACCATTACGCCGTCGTCCAGATCCATTACATAGGGTGCTTCTATTTCTGTCAGCTCCGGGGCGGGGCCTCTTGTGGCAAGCTGGGAGACTTTTTTTGTAAAGTCGCTTAGCTCTTCGAGCATTACGTCTAAATTTGCGACTTCAGATTCCATGTCGTTTATCTGCTTTGTATTTTCCTTTGCCAGAGCATGGCGTTCTTCCCGTAGGCGCTGGATGCGGCTTTTTAGGAGGAATGTGTCCGGGTTTAAGTAGTTAGCCAGAATTGAATTCAGGGTTCCCTCATTCCATTTGTGGATGTTTACCCAGAGGAAGAAGCTCTTTTTTGCCGAGGCCAGGGGGAAGTAGATGGGGCGTTTCTGGTAGAGGCTCTCATGCATGGCGAAAGCATTGTTCCGTATCCAGCTGTTTAGAGTTTTTTTAGACTCCTGGGCGGTCGTCCAATCTGTTCTGCAGTCCAGGACCAGGGCATTTTCTATTTCGCTCCATAGTTTCCTGCTCTTTTCTTCTCCCCATTTATAGGACAGGGTGTCTTTTAGGAATTTCAGGCAGCCCTTGCCTACATTTGCAGATTCGGGTCTGTTCAGGCCTTCGTGGTCATCCAGTATGGAGAGGTATATAAGGCCGTGGGGGTGGGCTGCCGGTGCTTCCTTATCGGGAGACAGCTTTTGCTCAATAAGTCGTTTTTCTGCGAGGTCGACTAATCCGCCGGTTTGGGCATCGAAGCGTCCCAGGAGGACTCCTGTTGCCCAGGAGAGGTCTTTAAAGGCTCTATCTTTTCGCTGGCCTTCGTGGATCAGGGTTAGTTTGTCTTTTATCTGCAGGATGCTGTCGGGGTGAAGGTTGTATTTTTGGCTTAGGGATAGTATAGAATCCTGGGTTTGGTAGGTTTCTTTGAAATCCTTTGGGATGGTGGCGTCGGTTTTGTTCCATTGGGGGAAGTTAAAGGGGGAGGAGCCAATTTCTTTGTAGATTGCATTTACTGTTTCTTCCGAAAACTGAGCAAAAAGCTCTTTATCAATTTCATCTCGAATACGTGCTTCTTCTACCTCGAATTTCGAAGAACCGAGACTTTTATAGGTATATTCAAGATTATTTTCTGTAGAAGCAAAAAGTTGATTATAGAGGTTTTTTGCTCGTTTTAAGTAGAGAGTGTAGTCTTGGATTTGATCAAAAACAGGTAAGTTCTTAATATCTCCCACTTGATTAGCAATAGTTGGATTAAATGATTGAGAAACATACCCAGATAAATTGGTACTGAGTATAACCTGCATTTTTTCTGGATTATCACAAAAAATAGAAGAACCTTGAACATCAAAAATTGATTTATACTTTCTTAAACGACAAAGGAAGCCGTCGGTTCCTGTATAGCTAAAAGCAAGGCCTTGCTTGAAGTAAAAATCTGAATTTGTTATCTGCTTAGTGTGTGTTCCATCTTTTATTGTTACATATTGCTTAACCTCAATACCATCCTCCCAATAATTACAAATATTCATGAATGGCTCATACCAGCGCTGTCCTTTTGAACCTTTTAGATAAGAATACCATTTTTGACTTTGTAATCGAAAAGAAATATGAAGTATACCAACTTCAAACCATAATCTTAAGAAGCGATCATTCTTTGTTGTAGCCATACCTTGTCTAACTTTTGAACCTGGGACTTTTCCCAACTTTAAAACCTTCAAATAAGCTTGTCTAAACTCTTCGGGCCACCAGTATATCATTGGGGAGCCGGAGATTTCGGCGAAGCGGGATTGTGGGAAAGTGTAGACTTCATTTGCCCTAAGAAGCCCTCTTTGATTTTTACCAATCTGGTATTGATCTCGTCTTATCTCCAGTTTGGGGACGGGTCTTACAATCCTTGTTTTAAGGGTAGTTAAGTTAGAATTTTGATAAACAAACATCGTTGCAGAGACATCTTTCATATCATGAAAGGCACCAAGATGCAGATCCCCTATAGTTAAAAGATTTGTTTCCCGAAGGATCTTTAATCGAACCTCTTCAAATTGAGATAAGAACATCCACCCTCTTAAGGTGACCATTGCACATTTGCCATGTTCTTTTATCAATTGAAGCGCTCTAATCATAAAAATTGAATATAGATCGCCTTTTCCTTCTTGGTAGTGCAACTGAATTGCTTCTGCAATCTCTTTCCTTGCTTTTGATATTCCCAAATATGGCGGATTCGCTACTACTACGTCATACTTCTGTCCCAGGAGTTCAATCAGCCTTAGACCTTTTCCTAACTGCTCAGCGAGGGTGCGGACTCCGAGGTCTTCGCCATGGTCGTGGTTATGGACAAAGTTTGTCAGGGCTTCAAAAATTTTGGTTCTGACTGCGCCAATGTCTTCAGCCTGATTATAAGCCCGGTAGCTTTTAACAATTCGATCAATCTCTTTATCCACCTGAAGGAGCGATCCAAGATACTCAGCACCTTTCAAGGTATTTATAATTTCATAACTAATTTCTTTATGTATCCCCAGCTCATTTTCCAGAGTGGAGGTAAATGTAAGAACACCGGGATCATCTTTCTTCAGATGGCTTAACCCCAGATCAGAGGCTACAAGATTCAGTTTTTCTATTTTGTAGTCTTTAACCTTCTCCTGGGTCTTAATATAGAGGGCTGCAGCACCAATCTGGACAGCGCGGTTATCAATATCAATCCCGTGGAGGTTATTGTTTAGAATCCAGTCCACTATCTGCTTAGGGGAATATTCTGTCTTTAGAAGCCGGGCCTGATCCTGATACAGTTCAAAGAGAAAATCAAAAACATAGACAAGGAAGTGACCGCTGCCCATGGCTGGGTCAAGAACCTTCACCTGCTCCAGCGATAGTGGTGCAGCCTGAATGGTCTCATCGGCCAGTTCCTGAGGCACGTAGAACTTCCAGAACTCCTCTTGCCCAGTAATGGGTATGGCCTCTGTTTCCGGTACCTCTTTTAGATCGATCCTTCTATTCCATTCATCTCTTCGGAGTTTAAGATCTTCGATGATCTTCTTTGCGGCGGGAGTCCAGCCCTGTTTGGCGCAGATTGCCAGCCACTGGGCGCCGAGTGAGTTCTGAACAAGCCACTCCACCATGTAGCGTTCGGTAAAAAGCTGGGTCTTGTCGGAAAGCTCGTGGGCTTCCACCTTGCCGGAGGTGGTGTTAAGCTTGGCATCCACCGCCTTGCGGTCCGGGTCATTCCAGTACTGATACAGCCATCCGGTAGTCGTATCTTCCTTCCAGATATCTTCCAGACCCTCTGTATTCAGACGGTCAATCAGCCATAGCAGGGTGGGGCCGGGTATAGGGATGCACTCATGGACCTCGTTGTATTCGAAAAGAGCCGGCAGCTCCAGGGCCAGTTGGTCCCAGACCTGCTGGAGGATAAATCTAAAGCCCCGGTCATCGCCCCTGGTCAGGGCTACAAAAAATTCCTGCTCCGTTCTAAAAGCAGACTTCTCCAGCCCCTTGCTTATCAGTTTTACATTTCGCAAATCCCTGCTTTCCAGCTGCATAAGGATAACAAGACGGTTTGTCAGAGTATAGGCCCGCTCTTTAATTAAATCTTTTAAATTTCTCTTCCAGTCTGTATGGGAGCGGCAGGGATCATCAAGCCAGGCAAAAAGCCTGTTGTATTCTGAGAGCTCATGGTAGGAGAGCTTTACCTTATTTCTGTCCCTGGCATTCAGGGAGTAACGCTGATAGCAGGCCTGTTCCAGTTCAGTTAAGAGGGTATTCCTAATATCATTTACCAGGGATTTAAAGCCCCCCTTGCCCCCTGTAATCCCCCTCATTCTTCGAGCCTTACCTTGGCTCCTGCTTTCAGTTCGTTCAAACACAGCTCTTTAAGCCTGATAAGAACATTATCCAGCTCCTGGGAATCGCTGATAATCTTATTTCTCAGGCTCAGGTGGACAGTATGAATTTTCTGTCTGGCATGTTCCCCTTCAATTTCAGCAGAGTCTCCATTTTCAGCCTCGTTTGTAAGCTGGTCCAGCAGATTGTGAGCCTCCGAGGAATCCTCTCTAATCCGATCGGGAGTCTGTTTAATCTGCAGAAGAGTCGGCTGCAAGGCATCCTCATCTACATCGATAAAACTCTTCCGAAGAAGACTCTGAACTTCAGACTGTTTATCCGGGTCCAAATCTGCAAAATCGGGACGCATCTTAATCTGATCTATCTGTTCCTTAAGAGCTTCCAGCTGTTTTTCTTTATAATAAAGACGGACATGGACATACTGACGGACAATCCCGGCCGCATAGGGTTTTACATCCGCCCAGGCCCTCCAGGGAGACTGACCGAGCATATGATCAGTCAAACCATCAATATCACCCCCCACAGAACTGTCCTCTCCCACCTGTTCCAGTTGTTTTACATGATTATTTAGAACAATTTGAAGCTGACGCAGTTCTCTTTCCGTATCCTCATTCAGGATATCCTCCAGCTCCTTTAACCGGGCGACACCTTTAGCAATTGTAACCTGATTCCGTTTAAAGCGCTCCAGGGTCTTTTGTACCTGCCGGCTTGCCAGGCATTCCGTCAGAGCCCTGTTAAAATCACCCAGTTCCGGTGGAATCCTTAAACTGAGACCGCTCATTTTGCCATTCATGGCAGAGATCCGATCCTTCAGTTCAGGAAAATGCTTGAAAACCAGGTCTGCGAGAACATCCGATTCGGCATCAACATGACTTTGCCCCAAAGACTCCTCAAAGAACTGCCGGAGAGAGTTCCTGTCCCTTCCTGTAAGAGTCGAATCCTTATTCACCTCAATCTCACAGCGAAGAAACTCCCGGTGCTGTTCAAAAAGAGACTTCGCCCCTGGGTCCTGTATAGATGTTATCTCATTCTTCTTAATATCGGTAATGCGAAGCCTCTCTTCCCGGAGGAGACCAATTACAGAAGCCTTTATTACAGTCACTGCGTATCCGTAGGGAGCAGCACCGAATGCATTAATTAATTGATCTCCGGTTTGATAGGTTCGTTCTTCCAAAAGCTGGTATATCTCTTTGGGAACCTGACCTTCACATCGGAACAGTATCTTTCCGGCATCATTTTGAGCAATTCCCAATTTGTCCTGTCCCTCAAAAAAGATTGTACTCAATCCGGAAGTATCTTTATCCAGAAGCTGCCTGTATTCCGAATCAGGAATGGATATGTGCCCCTGAGAAAACTTATGGTACAGCTGACCAATCTTCTTCTCAATTTCAGACTTAAGAACGTTGTCGAAGGATGCTCCGGCCTGAGACATCTCTACCGAATCCCCGGCGAAGAAAAAGGTTCCCTTAAGCCATACCTGCCTGAGATCTTTTTTAGTCTCTTCCCATAGTCGGTCACTGTCGGCCTGCTCCCGATATATCAATTGCTGCTGTAGAGGCTGCAGTTGCCCCTGCCCCTTGTACCTGGAAATCATCCGTTGTGATTTCTCATAGTCTCTCACCCTGGTTTCCAGAGAATTGGTTTCCCCCGACAAGCAGTGAAAACGCGTCTTGTTCTGACGGCTTAAATTCATCCAGAAATCAACATCTTTCCTCCTGCTGGCATTATTAACCCAGTGAAAACAGAGACCTACCTTAGTCGGATCGTTCTTCCCCGATAATTTCTGATCCAGACCCCAAAAGAATTCCAGGGGAAATCTGGCTTCATTCAGGGTTGGCTGATTAACACTGGCTATAATTTCTTTCTGCATCTCGATAATGCGGTCAACAATTTGCCCTGCAGGAATGGAAATCTCACTTTTTTGCCTATTCCAGTCCTGAGCAGCATTATTCTGAATGTGCCAGCCATCCTTCTCATGAAAATGAATCCAGTTATCTTTATTAAGATTATCCAGAGACTTCTCAACATGATCCTTAATGGTAGGAGCACCCAGTTCCGGATAGAGCAGGGAAGATAAAAGAGCTTCAGTAACAGAAACTTTTTCTGCGTTAATTTCTAACAGGGCAATAGCTTTAATAACTCTGGTTTCCCAGGTTTTAGGCCCCATCTTTTCAAAAACCTTGTGCAGAGTAAGCTGAACATCACTGTCAATGCTGGATCCGATAATATCATAGAGCATATCCAGGGTCATAAGAGTTCCCAGCTCTCTGTCCTTAAGAGCCACAGGGGCTCTGTTAAAAAGATCCCATATATTATTCAGTACAGAACGAACCCCTCCGGCATCACTTTGTGTCCTTATCGATCTGTTTCTAATACTCTGTGTAATATCCATAAATAAAGGAATATGACCTGGAAGTAAGGGATAATGCTCAATAACTTCATCTTTAGTAACAGATTTACTCTCATAAGCATGAAGTTTAAGAGAATCCAGTTTGGCATCGTTTAGAAAAGTATCCAGTTCGGAGTTTGTCTTCTTTTTAAGAATTCTCCTGCTCACAATCTCCCGAACATTAGACCTGTCAAGATGAACCCGTAGTTCAGGAGGAAAGCGGTCTTTCAGTTTAAAAAGAACAGAATCCTTACTCTCTTCCTCCAGTTTTTCCTGCCCGGTAACCAGAAGCCACAGAGGACTTCTTCCTCTTTTTACCCTGCCGCCTATCTCTGAAACAAAAGACTGCAGATCCAGCATTTTATTCTGATCCTTTGCAATGTACTGAGACACCTCATCAACCACTATAAAGACAGTTTTACCGGGAGCCCTCCTGTCTATGACATTATTGATGTTGCTCACCATATTCTGAATGCTTAAACTATTCAGATTAAAGGTACTGGTTTCCAGCAAATCATCCTGTTCCGGAAAAATCTTCTTATAGATAGCCCTGAACTGCTGAGGGGCAAGGGCTGAACTGCATTTTTGGGTCCATGGTTTTTTGTACTGTTCTTCATACAGAGAAAGGAATTCAGTATAACGGCCTTCGTCTTCAAGAGCTACTTCGTACCAGGCTACACCATCATGGCTGGAGTATCCCAGCTTCACAAGAATGTTGCGATAGATAGTATGAGGAATACTCTCATTATTTTTCGCGGCCGTTCCAATATCAAAAATAACAGCCATACTTTGAATCCTGGCATTCAAAGTTTCCATGGCTTCCTTTAGTTCCTGAAAATTGGGAGTGTCATCCCTTTCCATCAAGGCCTTGTCCATAGTCTTCCCATCGGGCAGTTCCATTTTATCCAAAGCAAGTCCCAGGAGTTTTGCAAAAGAAGATTTACCGGAACCGAAGAACCCTGAAATCCAGGAAGCAGGGAGTTTATGCCCCTCATCAATTGCAGTCGATATTTGATTTAATAAGGTAACCATTTGCTCATGAATACCACCCTGCTGATTTCCTAAAGAGGCTGGTCTTGTAGTAAAAACATATTCCCCAACCTCCTGGGCAGCTACTTCAGGTGAGAGTTGATGAAAATATATTACCGGAGCTATATTTTCTTCTATATTCCTAAAAAAAACTTCTTTAATTTTGCTCATGTTCACTCCATTACGACTAATAAATCCTCGGCCGATAATCCCTGTCAGCATCCATCTCTCCCATGAAAGAGAGGTAGTATTGTTCCAATCGTTCACCGGGATAAAGTACAATAGTTGGTACGCGTATCCCTGTGTCTAAATATCTAAGCAATGATGAGGTCCTGTAAAATGGATAAAGGGCTCCAATACGGGATAGGAAAATAACGGTCTTCATTTTATCACTATTTTCTGTTTTTTGAATAATCTGTTCTAATATAACTCGAGGATACTTATCCTGATCTTTAAAAAACACATCCAGACTATTCTGTAATGTCTTGAGAGGAAATCTATAATTACTGCGACTCGCTTTATATTGAAGCTGCTCTTCCTGAATCAGGGCATCAATAAGATCTCCCTCTTCCTGTTCTTCCAGATACTCAATCAGAGTAGAAAAAAGGTCGACATTCAGTATTGTCCAGCCTTTACCCCTAAGAGCATCAATCTGTTCAATCAGTTTTGCCCTCATAGTAAACTCCTCGTGGGGCGAGTACTGAAAAAGAGCAAATGGGTAATTACGATTTGTACTTATATTAGGTCCGCCAGGACTTAACAGATCCTTTATAAGATCATCTAAACGCCTTTCCAATTTCATAGAATAGAATCCTCCATCCATGATTGCAGGGTTGTCTTACTCAGATTCAACTTGATTATTTTCCTGTCACCGGTAAACTCCCAAAATCCAAGTTGTTCACCCTCTGAAAAAAGGGGAACAAGAAGATCCCTTGGTTTCAATAAGGACAGGAATAGTGGAGACCCATCAAAATCATTAGCTCCTCCACCCAGATCAGAAAGAGTGTAGAGCATAAAGGCCAATGTTCGGGCAGATATAAACGGGCTCACAATTGTTTTTTTAACCTTCCCTACTAACAGTCCGTTATCACGGATTGCAGTAAGAAGGTTCTGCCCATACCGGGCCAGACTGCCGTCTCCAATTGTTTCCGGCAGCCTCTTTTTAAGCTCCTGATCAAATCGTGATCGTGGTATCTCAAGCAATCCGGAGCGATAGCGATCTTCTATAAACTCAGAACTTGCCCAGCGATAATATGGGTCATTTAGAAGCATATAGAAGTGATTTATCCAGGAGAAATCGTGACCTCCCGTTGAGGAAAGATAAGATTTGAGAGCCTGGAAGTTTTCATTACTAAGAACATATCTATGATAGAAATGGCGAGTAAGCTCATTACATTTACGTTCACTGGCATTACCATACCACCTATTGGTATAGGCTTTTCCTGCATTAATCGGAACGGAACTTTCATAATCATAAGCAAATATAAACTCTTTTCCTTCTGTTAGCCGACCACTGATTTTATTTAAAGCAGAAGAGTGGCGCTGGTTATAATATTCAGGTAGAGGCATTGGGTTCTCCCTGATAATAGCAGAGGGTATAATTATCTTTTTCAGAGGCTGTAATCCCGGAAGCCAGAGTTAACATAATACCATTCATGCTTTGTCCAGGAGATTTCTCAAATAGTCGTCCAAAACTCGTTCCAGAGGATTGTAACCCATCCGGAACATTAATAAGATCAACAAGATCCCCGGGAGTCCAGTCTTTCCCGGGATCCAGAATCGATGCAATTTTAGCTGGGATATCATCAGGATATCGTTTAAAATGCCGCATTCTTTCATTCAAGGCAGTATATAGTTTTGGTTCAGGCTTAAAGAGAGAAAAAACTTGCTTGTTATCCGGTATTTCACTGAATAATGAACTCTCTTTCAGCCTTGCTGCTTCCAGAAGAGCTTCTCCTGCTGCCAAAGGAGCAATTGTCTTCCCTAACAGCCTCTGCAGAAAGGCAGCTCCTCCCAATTTATAGGCAACATCGGTGTTCCACCAATTCATTAATTCCTTTTCACCCAGACGGGCAATTACTAATTGAATGTAAAATATTTTGTCTAAATCATTAGGCTGCACCCATAGTCTCCATACTTCTTTAGAGCTATCGTAAAAAGGCCACATCGCAAAAGCCTCTTTAGATTTACCTTTGTACAATAGATCCGGCTTGATTAACATATTACCAATACTTAGATAAATAATCCATTAGAAATTTTATATTAACTTTTTTATGGTCTTCATCAGGGTTCATAATTAGTTAAAAGGGTTATTAATCTATAGCAATAGTTAAGGAATAAATCGTTCCTACACCAGCCTTTTTTAAAATCCCTGCACATTCATTTATTGTTGTCCCTGTTGTATATACGTCATCCAGTAGAACTACTGAGTTCGGAATTCTCTTAATTCCTCGTTGTAAGCAAATACTTTTTCGTAAATTCTCAGCTCTTTTCTCTTTAGATAGAGTTTTTTGAGCCTTACTTCCTTTTCTTGTTAAAATCTTTTGGACGGGTAGTTTGAATTTTTGTTTTAGAATTTTTGCAATCAAATCAATATGCTCCCAACCTATCCTTTTCTTTATAATTTTACGACCGGGAACAGGTACAATAGTACAGTCTGAATAATTTTCCAAAAAAGTCTTAAATATATATTTTGCAAAATATAATGAAAGACTTTTTTTGTGTTGAAACTTATATTGATAAATTAACTCTTTTATATCTCCGGAATAGACAAATAAGGATTTGTTTGATATATAATTCAGCTTATTTTCTCTACATCTTAGACA